>CANGMO010000275.1 GCA_947454295.1 Verrucomicrobiota bacterium
CCACCACGTTGTAGCCATGTCGTGCAAACCAGACCGGCTGCGCGCAGACGACGGTGGTGGCGATGGCCCTGCCGTAGGGTTGACGCACGAGCAGCGTGGGCGCCGTCCGTCCAGCTTCCGACGGGGGCGGGTAGTAGTGATCCGAAACCAGCTCCGTGCCGTCCGACAGGCGGAACCGGACATCCCGCTCCACCGTGACGCCGGACCCGCAGTCCACCCGCCGCGCCGATGGCGCTTTGGTGCCGCTGGGTCGAGGCCCTGGCTTGGTGGTGGCCCGCATGGATCAGAGCTTCATCAGGTTCTCATAGGCGGCCATCTCCGTCAGGGCCGCGGCGATGCGGGTGCTCATTGCATCGCACCAGGCCCAGCCCTTCTCGGCGGTGCTGGGATTGGGGTCGCCCATCACGCCGCTGGGGGCGATGTCGCGGGTCAACCAGGCGAAGGTGGCACTGGCGAATTCGGGTTTGAGCACGCCCGGATCCCCAACCTTCGCGATATAGTTCACGGTGTATTGATCCGGATGCACGAGTTCGGGAGTGGCGGCTAGCAGCAGGGAGGTCTCCACCTCGCCGGCATGGAATCCGTAGGCCGCCTCCTGCGCCCCGAGTCCGGCGGCGGGTCCGCCGCCAAACAGGCAGAAGGTCCGCATGCCAAACTCCTCGCGAAGGTCCCGCGCCATCACGTCGAGAAGCGAGTGGTTCCCGCCATGGCTGTTGAAGAACACCAGCTTCTTGAAGCCCGCGGCGTGGAGGCTCGCGGCGAGATCGTGCAGCACGCCGATGAAGGTTTCGCGCGTGAGGCTGAGCGTGCCGGGATAGCCGACGTGCTCGTTGCTCTTGCCGTAACAGACCGGCGCGAGGGCATAGACCGGCAGGTCCTTGGGCATCTTCTGCAGCGCGTGACCCAGCAGGAGATTGTTCAGCAGCGTGTCGGTGGCCAGCGGCAGATGATGACCGTGCTGTTCAATGGCGGCGGTGGGCAGCACCAGCAGGGTGCGATCCCGGGGTAGGGCATCCACCTGCTTCCAGGTGAGGTAGGGCAGGAAGCGCTCGGGAGGGATCCAGGTTTTCACGAGGGAGTGAGTGGAGTGGGTTGGGTCAGGCGGCGATGGCCGGCGGATTGGGGGCGGCCTGCTCCAGGGTGGCGGCGAATCCGCGCATTTTCCCGGGATTCAGCAGACCGCGGGGGTCGTACGACTGCTTGGCGACGAGCTTCTCGTCGTCGGGCCGCCAGCGGCCGGATCCCTCCAGGTAATTGACGTGGGGATTGGCCACGCTGATGCCGAGTCCGAGACACACCTCGATGAGTTCCTGCAGATGTTCATCCGAGCGGTAGCGCACCACCGGAATGGTGGCGGGCGTGTAGATTCCCTCGGACTTCACGAATTCGACGTGCACCAGGAAGTCGTCGCCATACCTCGCCTTCAGCTGGCGCAGCTGCTCCCGGAAGCGGGTGGGTGAGAAACCGCATTGGAGGTAGGTGAGTGTTGGATCGGCCTTCAGCGCCCAGAGCGTGGTGTGATTCCAGGTGTAATCGCTCAGCTGCGCTCCGCGCCGGATTTCAGTCCAGGGGGCCGTGAACACCACCTTGCCTCCGGTGGAGGTGGCGACGTGGGCGAGCCGTTCCAGCTGCGAATCGGCAACCTCGATGAAGGCGAGCGCCTTCTGGGCAGGCACCCACTTTTGCAGCGGGGCGAAATGGGAGGGCAGGGGCCATTCAAAATTGGAGACGAGCCGCTTCTGGAAGGAATCGTTGTGGGCGAGGGCCTCGATGAAGTCGAAGGATTGCGCGTAGGTGTCGTGCGCCACCGCCAGTTGTGCCCAGCAGGTTCGCGGAGCGAGACGCAGTTCGACCTCCACGATGATGCCATTGGTTCCCCACGCATGAAGCACCCTGAAGATCTCGGAGCCCGAGAGGCGGATTCGCCGCGGTTCGGCCTCCATGGTGAGCAGGGTGAGGGAATGAACGGTTCCGTTTTCACGCAGGCTTCCCCAGGTGATGCTGCCGATGCCGCCGCTCCCCCCCGCGCAGAATCCGGCAACGCTGGCCTTCACCCACGTGCTCGGATAGCAGCGCAGCTCCCAGCCAGATTGCCTTGCGGTCGACTCGATCATGGCAAGTCGCGCGGCGGGCTCGCATCGGGCGATGCCGTCGGGGGTGACTTCCAGGACCTTGTCCAGGTAGGCGAGATCAACCACCAGCCCGCCCTGGGTCGGAATGCACTGCCCGTAGTTGCCCGTGCCGGCTCCACGGACGGTGAGCGGAATGCGGTGCTCAAAGGCAAACCGGATCACGTCGCGCACCTGAGCCTCCGAATGAGGCTGGACCACCGCCTCCGCAACGCGGCTGCTCAACTCGCGTTTGAGCACCGGGGAGTACCAGTAGAAGTCGCGGCTGAGCGACTCTACCTGCGAAGGGTTGGTGACAATCTGCTCCGGGGGGAGCACGCGGGCGAGGGCGCTGAGATCGGCGGATGTCATCGGTGAGGGAGGTGCGGCTGGGGTGATGGAGTGCGTCGAACGGTTTGGGTCGGTAGGGGGGCCGATTGAAAATGCCGAGGAGTGGAATCAGGTGCGCGGCTTCCGATGCCGCCAGGTGCGGATCATGGCCTGCATCCGGGGATCCTCGAAAAGTTCCACGCAGGCCGCACGGGCCACCGGTCCCACGACCTCGCACTTCATGTCCGAGCGACGGGCAACGGTCTTGGCCGGGATGTAAATCTGGGAGCAGTGCCTGGACGCGTCGCCGATGGTGGCTCCAAAGACCACGCGGTCGATGCCCGACCAGAGCGCCATGCTCATGCACATCGGGCACGGTTCGCAGGTGGTGTAGAGCGTGTGGCCGGTGAGCGTGAGCTTCTTGAGACGCTTGCAAGTGGCGCGAAGCACCCGCACCTCCGCGTGCGAGCTGGGATCACTTTCGGCTGCCACGGCGTTCAGCCGGCGCATCACGAGGCGTCCGGTCGCGGTCTCCACCACGTCCGCGCAGAAGGGCGACTGCTTCGGCGTGCCGAGCCACGCGGCCGTCCACGCGGCCAAGCTCTGCATGCGCTCGAGGTCGGCGGAACGTTGCGCGGTCTCCTTGGATTTCCCCATGCTGGCCCGTCGGGGAAGCAATCTGCACGCCAGCCCGGCTGCGCGTCGGGCGAAGGATTGCGTTTTGCCCGATTCACGGCGTGAATCTTGCACGCCGGGCTGCCGGACACATGAACGCCGATCCTGCTTTGTTTTGGATGGACCGCAAAAAAATCAACACGCTTCCGCTCAAAGAATTGCACGCGCGACGCCGGCGCGGAGAGCTGAAGGACGAGGATCTCGACGCCGCCGGAAGGGCGTGTATCGCGGCGCACCCGGAGAATCCCATGTACCTCTGGCAGCCGCCGGTCACGACCTCGGCCAAGGCTGCGGATCCGCGACCTCTCGCCGGTCTGCCGGTTTCAGTGAAGGATCTGTTCGATGTGGCGGGGGCTCCCACCACCTGCGGCTCGGGCTTCTACGTGCGAACCCGCCCCACTCCAGATCAGGACGCGGGCTATGTGTCGCGCTGGCGGACCGCGGGGGCGGTGCTCAACGGCAAGACGCATCTCAACGAGTTTGCCTACGGCATCACCGGAGAGAACCGGTGGTTTGGTGACTGCTGGATTCCGGGATTCCCCGACCGCCTTACCGGAGGATCCAGCAGTGGTGCTGCGGCCTCCGTCGCCGCGGGAGCCGCGTGCGTGGGCTTGGGGACCGACACCGGCGGATCCTTGCGGGTCCCGGCGGCGTTGTGCGGCCTTGTCAGCGTTCGTCAGTCCCTTGGCTTCGCGGAAATGGACGGCGCATTCCCGCTCGCCCAGTCGTTTGACACTCTGGGGTGGCTTCAGCGCCATCTCTCGGATGTGTCGTGGCTGGCGCATGCAGTGCATCCAGAGCTGCCACCTGAGCCGCGCCTTTTGGCACCCCGCCTGGCGTGGATCCAGGGTTCGTTCCTCGACGGCATGGATGACGAGGTGTCGCGTGCGTGCGCTGAATTCCATGCCGCGCTTCGATCGGCCGGTGCGGCGGTGGCCACGGTCGATGCACCCGGCTGGGAGGGGGCCGTGCCCTTGTTTGTGCCCATCCAGGCCAGCGATGCGGCACGCAATCACAGCGGGTATCTTCCCGAGCATCGCGAGCAATATGATCCGGCGATCCTGGAGCGTCTGGCGCTTGGGGCATCGGTGACGCCCGAGGCGCTTGCCGGTCTTCGGGCTCAGCGTGAACGGTTTTGCGCCGACTGGATTGCCCCGTTTTTCCGGGATTACGAATTTCTCATCGTGCCGGCCGCTCCGGTGACCCGCCTTACCCGCGGGGCCGACCACCGGCAGACACGTCCCCGGCTGCTGAAGTACACCGCGCCTGCCAGCCTGGGAGGCCTGCCGGTCCTGACCGTTCCGTGGATCCGCGACGGCGTGCCCTCGGGCGGATTCCAGTTGCTCGGCCCACGTGGCGCGGATGCTCGCCTCTGGGCGCTTGCCGACTGGCTTGCCTTGCACCTGC
>CANGMO010000276.1 GCA_947454295.1 Verrucomicrobiota bacterium
CCAGCGTCTATCTCGACACCCTGCCCTCAATGGAGGCCGCCCACGCGCTGTACCGGCATCTGGGATTTCGAATCACCCGTACCTCCGCAGCTCCGGACGATCCGGTGGAAATGGAACGCGCGCTCCCCTGAGCGCCCGCGAATGGACATCGGGGTGCGTCCCCTCCGCCTCGTTCCCTCGGCGGCTACGTCCGATCCTCCCTTTGCCTTTTCCTTTTCCCTTTCGCCTTCACGCGCCGTGCGCGTGCGCCATGGACGATCGCCCGGCGATCCCGTAGACTGCCCATCCCATGTCGGCTCCTGTTCGCGTTCGTTTCGCTCCCTCGCCCACCGGCTATCTGCACGTCGGCGGGGCGCGCACCGCCCTGTTCAACTGGCTCTACGCCCGCCACGCCGGCGGCACGTTTGTCCTGCGAATCGAGGACACCGACAACGCCCGCAATTCGCAGGCCGCCGTGGACGTGATCCTCTCCGGGCTCCGCTGGCTCGGGCTGGACTGGGATGAAGGCCCGCAAACTGGCGACGCCGACGGCCCGGTCCGCGGCGACAAGGGGCCCTACTTCCAGAGCCGACGCGGCGAGATCTACCGCCATCGCGCCGAGGAACTGAAGGCCAAGGGATTCGCCTACGAGAAGGACGGCGCGCTGTTCTTCCGCATGACTCGTGATCCGGTCACCATTCCCGATCTCGTGGTGGGCGACGTGGTGCGTCCCCTCACCGACCGCGAGGCCGTGGATCCGGACTGGGTGCTCATTCGGAGCGACGGCGTTCCCGTGTTCCACTTCGTCAACGTGGTGGATGACCTCGAAATGGGCATCACCCACGTCATTCGCGGCGAGGATCATCTCAGCAATACCGCCAAGCACATCGCGTTGTTCAAGGCCTTCGGGGTGGAACCGCCGAAGTACGCGCACATCCCGCTGATCCTGAATCTCGACGGCTCCAAGATGAGCAAGCGCGACCAGGGCGCGAGCGTGCAGGGCTACGTCGACGGAGGGTACCTGCCCGAGGCGGTCATCAATTATCTCAGCCTGCTCGGCTGGTCCCCAAAAGCCGTCGGCGAGCTGTTCACCGCCCAGGATCTGGTGCCGCTGTTTGACCTGCCGGACATCAATCGCAGCAATGCCCGCTTCGATTTGAAGAAGCTGGAGCACTTCCATTTTGAGCACGTGCGTCGCCTGCCGGCGGACCGGTTTGTCTCGACCGGCGTCGAGGCACTGCGTCGGTCCGGCATTGAGACCTCGGGCTTCGATCCCGCCTACGTGCGCGCCGCGCTGCTGACCGTTCAGGAGAAGGGCAAACTCTTCAACGAACTGCCCGGGTGGACCGACTTCTATTTCGTCGCGGACGATGCCGTGGTCTTCGATGCCGAAGCGAAGGCCAAAGCGCTGGTGCCGACTTCAGTCCCGGTGCTGGAACAGCTCGCGACCCGCTTTCAAGCGCTGCCCGAATACACTGCCGCCGCACTGGAAGCCGCGCTCAAGGCGCTGGCCGCCGAGCTCGGCGTGAAGGTAGGCGTGCTGATCGCCCCCTGCCGTGTCGGCTGCACCGGCCGCACCGTCGGGCCGAGCCTGTATCACCTGCTCGAAGTGCTGGGACGCGAGCGCGTCACCCGCCGCCTCGCCCGCGCCAAGTCCGTCGCAGGCGGCGCGTAGGTTTCCCATATCGGAGTGGGGTGGGAAGCGTAGCGCCACACCGCTTTCGATACCCCAACCCCGGCCGCTGTTTCAGAATCGCCGCCGATCGCAGGACGACGCCCTGCCCAGAACTCACCGACGGTTCCAGTCACCACCGGGTACCAAAGCGGCGGCGGCGCTGCGCTCTGCCGCCGCACTCCGAATGGCAGCCCCTGCCCCCGTTGCAGCGTTGAGAATCGGCCCGGGTTCTGCTTTGTTTGGGGTATTCGCAAAAGGAGCGGTGATCCGGTTGACCATGCGTAGCTTCTCCAATTCCTCAGCAGTCCCTGGGCTCTCCCGGCTCGGCATCGTCGTCCGTTGCCTGCTGCTGTTAGTCGTATTTGCGGCCCGGGCCGACGGCTATTTCTCGGCCAAGAACGTCATCAACGGGGTTGAGCGATTGATCTACGATGAATCCTTCCAAACGCTCCCAGCCGGCACCGGTCGGGTGGAAATCCTCGACGGCTCAACGCCCCTCGCTTCGGGTGGTTTAACAAAAGACGGCGTCTTCTTTCTGGGAACCATCTACGACCCCAATCCACTGTCATCCTCGGTGATGCTCACGGTGCGCATCTGGGATTCGCGTTACGGAAACACCTACCTCGAAGCCAAAGACACGATCGGAGGCAGCCAGAGCCTAACCGTTCCCCAGCGGCTTTCGTCGGGCACGGAACCTCCGCCTCCGCTCGACAACTTTCCGACGCAGGTTTGGCTGGGGAAACTCGGGGCATTCCCCAATGCGCTGGGGTACTTCGCCGCCAGCAATCAGGTGAACGGAGAGCCTCGACTGCTGCTGTCCCCCGGTGGAACCGCATTGGCAGCCAACGCCGGCCGCGTGGAGTTGCTCGTGGATGGCCGGGTGATCGCGTCAGGCGGGCTCGTTGCCGACGGCACCTTTGACCTGGGGTACGTTCAGGTTCCCGGGCATTTTGCCGGAGAATGGGTCGCCGTCACCGTGCGGGCCTGGGACCGCACCTCCGGAGAGCTGTATGGATTGGCCACCCTCAGGGCCTCCAAAACCTTCCAGGTCGGCCTGGGGTACAACATCGAAAGCCGGCCACCTCCGATGAACGAGTTTCGGTCGTTTGCGCTCGAGGAGTCGGCAACGCCCATTCCCGGAACGCTATCCGCAGTCGCCCCGGTTGGCGCCCAGCCCAATCCCATTCTCGACCGGTACGGAAACCCGCTTCCCGCATCAGTCGGCATGGTCGAGCTAGTGTGGAATGGAAAGGTCGTTCAAACCGGAGCATTGAGTCGCGACGGGCAGATGGATCTGGGGACCCTGTCGATTCCGGGTGCGGCTCCCGGCAGCGTTGTGGAGCTCACGGTTCGGGCATGGGATTTGAGCACCGGCGCCAGCTACGAAACCGCACTGGCTCGGGGTGCCGTCACCTTTCCGGTTGGCCCCATGGGTGGTGAGGGAAACCCTCCCGCCACCCTGGCCTCCATGCCGCAGCTGAGGGTCACCTATCCGGCGCCGGTCATTCGATCTCAGGCCCCCTCCCTCATTACCCTCGCGACCGGAGTCGCCGCATCCATCCCCGTGCAGGTCGAAGGGCTTCAGCTGAACTTCCGGTGGCAGTTCCTGACCGGGAAATCCAATTGGGTGGATCTCGCCGCCCCTTCGGGAATCGAGGGCATCACCAACTCAATCCTGAGCTTCCCGGCGCTCGCCACCACCCATCGCGGCACCTACCGGCTTCGGGTTTGGAACTCCCTCACCAACGTCTACAGCCAGCCGACACGTCTGGAGGTCCAGGCCCCGCAGGCGTTGAGCATTCTGGGAAGCACCTCACTTCGGTTCGGTTCTGACGCGACCTTGCAGGTGGCCTCCACGTCGCTCCTTCCCGTTTCCGTGACCGTGGCCTCGGGTCCGGCGACGGTGCTCAGGCAAACGGACGCGGGAATCCAGATTCGTCCCACCGGCGCGGGCACGTTGATTCTCCACGCGGTCCAATCGGGAAGCGCCCAGTTTCAATCCGCTGAAACCAACCTCGTCGTCCCGATTCTCCCGGCGGGCCAGACGCTCACCTTCGACGGCCCCACAGACGCCATATGGTCGCCGGACGCCCGCCTCCCGCTGATGGCGACTTCGAGCAGCGGCCTCCCCGTGGCATTCCGCGTCGTCTCCGGGCCGGCGCGAATTGAAGGCACCACCCTTCGCCTGCTGGATTCCGGAGTCGGCCCGGTCACCGTGGTTGCGGAGCAACCGGGCGATGCCAACTACGAACCAGCGCCTCCCATTGTCCGAAGCGTTCTGATCACCAAGGCGATCCAGTCGATCCGGTTTGATGCCATCCCCGATCCGGCCGACACCGATCCCGCACTGATTCTCAACGCGACCTCGAGTTCGGGCCTGCCGGTTTCCTTCCAGGTCCTTTCCGGTCCCGCCCGCGTGAATGCCAACCAGCGCCTCGAACTGTCTGGTCCGGGAACGGTTCGAATCGCTGCGATCCAGACCGGCAGTGCCACCTACCAGGCGGCGTCGGCAGTTCAATCGTTCACCGTCATCGCCGCCCCGCGGGACATTCGTCTGATGCGCACGGCCCAAGGGTATCAGCTGCTGTATCGAGGCGAGGTCGGACGGCTGCACCGGATTGAATCGGCCAGCACCCTGGGTGGCGCGTGGACCGAGGTCCTCTCCAGCAGCGGAAACGGCCTCGATCGCGATACACGCGTCGACCTCCCGTCCTTCGAAGACTCCACGCGGTACTTCCGGGTTTTGATCCCGTGATTCTCACAGCTTCCACGAGGGTCACCAAAAGCCCCCAAGGGCGCGAAAGGAAAGGGCCAAAGGACCTCTGGCGATCAAAGGTGGGGCGGTGCTGCTGCGCAGC
>CANGMO010000277.1 GCA_947454295.1 Verrucomicrobiota bacterium
TCTGATGGTTGATGTCGCCGGATCCGCCCGGTGGCCGCATTCGTCCCGTTTTCAACTCGCAGCGGTCCGAAGGCGAATGCTTCAAGCAGCGGGGATGCCACATGGAAAATACTCTGGCGTTTCCAATCACCCAACCATCAGCGAATCAACGAGTAACGAATCAACAAAAGGTTGTTCACCGGTTGCGCTTGCCAGTGGGAATTGTCGCTTTTTGAGCATCCGTTTCGATTCGCCGCAGGGTTTTGAGGCGGAAACTGGCGAATGGTTGGCGTCGGCAATCCCTCCCGAACCGAGCTTCTAGAAACGAAGGTTGAAGCGGGAAAGGAGACCCCGCCTTCCGACCTGGGGATGTCGCTTCCGAAGCTTTCGATTCCACTTGTGAACGATCGCAGGCTGGGGATCGAAATCCGACGCGGTCGGGACGGGAGGGAATCGGGCAGTCCAACGAAAAGTCGGAAAATGCTAAGGAAAGCCGAGAAATTGACGTCGTGTTTTGGAGGATCCGGGTTCCCGAAACATGGCACCGACAGTGCTAAGTGGGGAAAGAGAAAGGCGTTGACTGTCGAAGTGGGGTCACTAGATAGTCTGCCCACACAACTCCGTTCACTCACTCCAAAAACCTATGAATCGTCTCCGTAAGCAGCGTTTCAGCGCCTTCACGCTGATCGAACTCCTCGTTGTGATCGCGATCATCGCGATCTTGGCCGGCATGCTCCTTCCCGCCCTCGCGAAGGCCAAGGCCAAGGCGAACCGCATTTCTTGCGTTAACAACCTCAAGAACGTCGGTCTCGGCATCCGCATCTTCTCCACCGACAACGGTGGCCAGTTCCCTTGGATCGTTTCCACGAACCTCGGTGGTACTGCTGAGTACAACACGACCGCTGGCGCTGCTGTGGCCGGTGGCGTGGGTGGCGCTGCCACTGCCAGCCAGACCCTCGGTTCCGTCTGGGTGCACCTCGCTGCCATCTCGAACGAGCTGAGCACGCCCAAGATCGTGGCCTGCCCCTCGGACTCCGACACCCAGGTCGCTCCGAACTGGTCTGCCGTCGTCCGCACCAACACCTACGCTGGCAACAAGTCGATCTCCTACTTCCTCGGCCTCTCCGCCTCGGAAGAGAATCCCCAGACCATCCTCGGTGGCGATCGCAACCTGACCAACACCACCCCGGCGATGTACGGTGCCACCTCCTCCGGTGCCAACCAGACCGCCTACATCAAGTTCACCCAGGCTCAGGCCACCGATTCCAAGTCGGTTGTGGGCTATGATGGCAAGATCCACCAGAACGCCGGCAACACCCTGCTCGGTGACGGCTCGGTCCAGCAGACCACCTCGGGCCGCTTCCGCGACCAGCTCCGCGATGCCGGCACCTCCCTCGGTGGCGACCAGGAGTACCTCTTCCCGAAGCGCTAAGCGCTTGGGTTGAGATTCCAACCAGAATTCAAAAGGCAGCCTTCGGGCTGCCTTTTTTGTTTTCCGGGAGCGGAGTCGGGTGGACGTCGGGGTGTGGTGGCCTTCCCGGTGGCGCGATGCTTTCGTGGTAGCGCGAGGCTCCCGCCGAGCGGGTGCGTAGAGGGAGGTTGGGACGCTCTGGGGCGAGGTTTGACGCGTCCGTTTGCCCGGCTCACCGGGAGGTTCGCCCTACCGGTGTCGCCCTCACTCCGCGATCATTCCGGTGATGATCTCATGCAGGGATCGGCGCGGCCGGAACCCAACGAGACGCTCGAGCTTTTCGACGGCTGGACGCCGGTTCCGCATGTCCTCGAATCCGGCGTCGTAGGCCTGCTGATAAGGCACGAATTCGATCGTCGACGTGGATCCGACGAGGCGGATCACCTCCTTGGCCAGATCCAGAATGGTGATGGGCTGATCGTGTCCCACATTGACCACTTCGCCTCGTGCCGCGGGGCAGTTGCGAAGGCGGATCAACGACTCCACCGCATCCGCCACGTGCGAGAAACAGCGGGTTTGAAGACCGTCGCCGTAGACCCGCAACGGCGTCCCGGCCCGGGCGGCGGCGACAAACCGTGGAAGGACCATGCCGTACCGGCCGGTTTGGCGGGGCCCGACGGTGTTGAAAAAACGGACGATGGAAACCGGCAATCCACGCTCGCGCATGTAGGCGAGGCTGAGGAACTCATCCATCAGCTTGGAACACGCGTAACTCCACCGCCCCAGGGTGGGGGGGCCGATCAGCAGGTCATCCTCTTCGCTGAAGGTCGCTTTCGTGCTTTTTCCGTAGACCTCCGACGTTGACGCGAGCAGCACCGGCACTCCCGCCGGGGAGGCGGCGGACAGCACCGCCTCGGTTTCGCGGAGGTTGGTTTCAATGGTGCGAATGGGGGATCGGACCACCAGCTCGACGCCCACCGCCGCGGCGAGATGGAACACTTGGGAGCATCCGCCCACGAGCGAGTAAAGATCTGGGCAACCCGAAACTGTCGATTCCACGACCCGAAGCTGCGGGTGGGACTCGACGCGACTGAGGTTTACCCGGCTGCCGGTGGAGAAGTCGTCAATCACGACCACCCGTTCGCCTTCTGCGAGAAGGCGCTCCACCAGGTGTGAGCCGATGAATCCGGCGCCACCGGTGACGAGTACGGGTTGCTGCATGGGGGAAACCTTGCCGGGTCCGGGGAGCCGGAAAAAGGCTCAAAATGAGGTCGAATCGGGGGATCGGGCGGCGTGCTGGGGTTCCTCCAGCGCAGCCACCACGGCTTCAGCCAGCCGTTGGCGGTAGGCCGGGGTATTGATCTGTGCTGCTTCCGCGGGATTGGAAAGGAAGCCACCTTCGATGAGGACCGCCGGTCTTCGCTGTCCGCGAAGAACTCCCATGAATCGAGCCCGCCGGACCCCGCGATCCATGGCACCAGTTTTGTGGATCAGCGATCGATGGATTCGCATGGCCAGCCGCAAATTCTGAGCATCGAAGGCGTTGTTGGGCCATTCCTGGGAGGCGTCGTCCGCGAAATCGCGGGTGACGGTGGAGGGCAGCCCTTTGGGCGTGAGGCAGTAGGTCTCCAGGCCATGCACCTCGGCGTTGGGAAACGCACCGTTGAAATGCAGACTCACGAACAGCGCGGCTTCAGCGCGGTCGGCGACCTCCACCCGGCCTGGCAGGTCGAGACTCGCGTCATTGGTGCGGGTCAGCGCCACCTCCCATCCGCGGGCGCGGAGCAGGACCGCCAGACGCAGGGCCCAGTCGAGCGTCAGCTGTTTCTCGAATTGGTTGCCGGTGATGCTGCGGGTGCCTGAATTCGTTCCGCCGTGGCCGGGATCAATGACAATCCGGCGAAGGGCGGGAATGACCGGCTGCGGGTCCAGCAGGGGCGCGAAATTCTTGTCGATGTCGCGACGCAGTACTTCCACGCGATGCTCCAGCAGTCGGGGCTCGAATCCCAAGTACAACGGCGTTCCCTCCCATAGGGCCCGGCGACTTCCCGGGACGAGTTCGACTCGATGGGTGGGGTGTTCGGTGCGCCACGTCTGCCAGTCGATCCAAAGCGGACCTGGGGTGGCGGCCTCCGGCTCGTGCTGGACGAGGGCCGGCGCGGTGACTGTTGGTGCCGTTGGAGCCGGGACGGATGGGGGTGCCGGATTGGTGCTGGTGCCGTCCAGTGCTGGCTTTAGAACCGGGGCTTCGGGAACGGGAAGGGTTTCAACCTTGGGCGGCGCTGCGGCGCTGGAACGGCCTGCCGGCCCGGTGGTTTCGCAGCCCGCCAGTAGGGCGAGCCCGAGCATTACGAGCAGGGTAAGCGGGAGAAACCCGCCGCGGCGGAACATGGGCGGCGATTACGCCCGGCGGAATCCGAATCACAAGCTGAAAGGACTCGCGCCTCAAATTTGTCGGGAAAACCGCCGATAGTTCGGTGTGGAGCGTGGGTCAGGAAATGGGCGCGTATCGTCGCGTTCCTTGACTTGCCCCCGCTCCCGCCCGAATTTGACCGCGATCAGCTATGCAATGCCACGTGTGCAAAAAGGCGGAAGCGACCGTTCACCTGACTCAGATTGTTGAGAATCAGGTGAAAAAGGTCGATCTGTGCGAGGCCTGTGCCAAGGAGAAGGGGGTCAATGATCCCACGGGGTTCTCCCTGGCGGACCTCCTCCTCGGCCTTGGCGCCTCCCAAAAGATGGAGGAAGCCACCACCGCCGCCGGCACCGAGACTGCCTGCCCGGCCTGCGGATTCACTCAAGCCGACTTCAAGAAGACCGGCCGGCTGGGCTGCTCGGAGTGCTATCAGGTGTTCGCCGAGGGACTTGAAGCCCTGTTGAAGGGCATGCACAAGGGGACCCAGCACAAGGGGAAGGTTCCCGCCGGCCACCGGCGCGCCGCCTCCACCAAGACGCGCATCGACAAGCTGGAAGCCGATCTCAAGCAAGCCATCGCCCGCGAGGATTTCGAGCAGGCGGCCGCCCTGCGCGATGCCATCAAGTCCGCCCGCAAGGAAGCCCAGACCGCCTGATCCCTCGAACGTCA
>CANGMO010000278.1 GCA_947454295.1 Verrucomicrobiota bacterium
GAACCCGTCCCGGCATCGCCACCACGGCGCCTGACACGGGATCGACGTAGGAAGCGTCGACCACCCGCGGGCGATGGAACTTCTGCAGGATGTGTGGTGAATTCGGAAAGGCGGCGAGCGCCTGATTCACGGCGGCGCTCCAGTCCCCGGTATTGAGGTCGCTGCCGAGCGAAACGCTGCGCGCGCCCCAGGCGGTTTCGTGGAAACCCGAGACCTTCACAATGAGTTCCCGCTCGCGCTGGCTGAGCGCCTTGAGTTGCGACCAGTCGGTGAGTTCCAGTCCGGGATAACCGGCCTGCGGCGGCAGCGGCGTGGGATCAAGCACCCAGGTGCGCGGCACGATCTTGAGGAGGCGATTGAGAAATCCTTCGCCGAGTTCCTGCCGCCAGAATTCACGGAGATTCCGGTTCCACAGCAACGCGAACAGCAGCTTCTCCTCAAAAATGGGTTTCGGCGGAGGCGTGACGCGAATGACCTTCGCCGCGGCGCGTTCGAAAAGCGTTGGCGCACTGGCGATGTTCGGCAGGTCAAAGAGTTCGAAAAAGCGGTACACCGCATCACCCTCCGCGACGTCGGTGAATTGGGAATCCCTGACCGCGAATCGGTCGCGCCCCAGTTCTCCGGCCAGCCAGTCCATCTCCGGCCGGTAGGAGGCGGATTCCTCGGACACCACCAAGTGCACGTGCGGGGCGCTGCCGAAGATCCCGGCAAAGCCATCCCGCATGCCGGTTGGAGCGCCGAGGATGTCGGGTTCCGTGCCCGGGTCGATTTGTTGGGCGGCCTGGTGATAGCTTTGATTGAGCCACTGCGTGAGACCGATGCCGCCGGGGACGGAGTCGAGTTCGCTGATGGCATAGCCGTCCTCGGTCAGCAGGACGTCAGGTCGGATGACCCGTGGCGTCTCTGACTTGAACCCCGCATGACGCTGCAACGCCACCAGTGAGGCGGGCTTTCCCTGATCCAGCAGCTCGGCGATCCACGCTGGCGATTTGCCGTCGACGCTGCGCCGGTAGAGGAGATTGACTGCCCGGTAGAACTGCAGGAGGACGCGGCCGAGCGTTTCCAGTTCCTTCGCGAGCGGTTCGCCAAGAGAAAAGGGCGTCGGGGAGGTCCGCCATTGCTGACCGGCGAAGAGACCGCCGGCGGGCAGGGCATCGCGGACAAACTTCGCGCGCGCGGCGGCGGTTGTGGCGGAGATCGCGTTCAAAGGATGGGGAGGCTAGAAGCGTCGAGCGCGGGGGTCAATTCACCCTGCTGCCTCGCGGTGCGACACGGATTTCACTGATCCTCACGGATTGAGAGGATCGTTTCCCTCGTAGGCGCCGACGTGAGGAGGCGGATCGCCTCGAGCGGTGACGGCCCGAAAGCTCCATTGGTGCGCCTTTCGTGTGGATCAAAGCCTTCCAACCGACTTTGAACTTTCGACTTCCCCCGTGTCCGCCCCGTTCCCTCAGCGGCTGCCCAATTACTTTTTCCGAAGCGTAAAGTAGTCGCGCACCTGGCCCTTGGTACCGACGAAGGTCACGCGCAGTTCATGGGCGTCCACGTCCACGCCAACCGACCCGAGCTTGTTCAGCGAAAGATACATCGCCGGGTGATTCAATTTGCCGCCGCTGGTCTGACCGGCACTGCCAGTGACGACGTACACCGCACCCCCATGCGGTCCAGTGCCCACAGGTTTCTCGTAGGCGCCGTCGCTGTCCGGGCGTCCGCTGCCATGATTGCGAATCATCGAGGCCGCGAGGTTGGTGCTGGATCCGTAGTGGCCATCGAGCAGGTAGGTTCGTTCGTAGTCGTGACTGTGCCCCGACAGCACCAGATCCACGCCACCCTGTTCGAGGATGGGCAGGATGTTCTCCCGCATTTCCACGAGCCGGCCGCCGCTGTCGGAGCGTTTGTCGGAATCATGCGTGCCCTTGCTGTAGGGCGGATGATGGAAGAAGCAGATGATCCAGTCGCGCGCGGTCGAAGCGAGATCGGCCTTCAGCCAGGTGGCCATCGCGCCGGTGGGGCTTCGATCGGTGTCCTGCGAATCCAGGCAGATGAAGTGGATGTGCGCGAAGTCGAAGGAGTAATAGGCCTCCGTCCCACTGGGCAGTCCACCCGCCTGCCCCAGCGTGGGCAGCGTGAAGACATCGTAGTACACGCCGGACTGCGTCGCGGAGTTGGCGCTGAAGGCATCGTGATTGCCGAGGGTGGGCCACAGTGGCATTCGACGGTGTTCCGAGGCGTACAGGTCGAACACCACCTTGCCGTATTCCTTGTCCGTGCCGGTGGCGTAGGCGTTGTCGCCCAGCATCAGCCAGAGGTCCGCAGGATGATCCGTCGACCACTGTCGGAAGCCCTCGCGCACCGCGAGTTGATTGGTATTCCCGGTTCCCGGATCCCCCAGCGCCCAAATGCGAACCGGTCGCGGCGGACCGGCGGGTGGAGGCGTGACAAAGCTGTAGGTGGGATCGGGTGCGTTGAACCATTTGTTGGTCGCGCTGCCGACGCGGTAGAAATACTGGGTGGCCGGTTTGAGCTTCTGGAGGAGCACCACGTGATCCGCGAGCACACCGTTATGCGTTGCCTGATTGGTGATGGTATCCAGTGAGGTGCCGTAGCGGACCAGTCCCTTGGTCAGCGTGTCGGTGCGCCACCGCACAATCATCGAGGTGGGAGTTCCCAGCTGGAGATAGGGTCCGCGCGTCAGTAGGTCGGCGGCGTTTGAGCGTGCGCCACAAAGCAACAGCACCCAAGCCGCGAGCCAACGCAGAGCCAGGTGAAGCGGGCTCTGCCGTGGAATGAATCCGGTGGGAGCACTCATGAAAGCAACGGATGAATTAAACCACGGATGGACACAGATTCCCACAGATCGGGAAGGAGATGAACGGCTCAGTGCGCGTCGAAGGCACGGGGATTTCAGGCGCCGCAGGAATCCTCCCGTTCCTCGCAATTTCGTCTTCGTTCATCTGTGGTGGATTTCTTCTTCAACGGCTCGAATCCGCATCAAGGTTTGGATGCCGCGTCGGAGGGGGCTCGAAGGCGCTTCAGGTGCGACTCGAGATCCTTCCGGAGCTGAACCATCGCGAGGGTTCGCTGTTGCCGGTCGGGAAGGGATTCAATGGCGGCGAGGGTGGCTTCAAATGCCTGCAACGCCTCGCGGGGGCGCCCAGCCTCCTCGAGGATGATGCCGCGGCGGAACCACCAGGATTCCTTGCGCTCGCTGGAGGTGCGGATGCTGTCCAGCCGCTTCAGGGCGACGTCGACATAGCCGGCGCGCAAATCGAGTTCGATGGCTGCCAGTTGAAGCGACGGCACCGGCCCGACCAGCTCCAATCCTTCATCGAGGCTGGCGGTGGCACGCTTAAGGGCTTCGCGGTCGGGGTTGGATTTTCCACCGGCGAGGATGGCCTTGGAGCGTTCGAGGAACCACTCGGGCCTCGGTTGTCGGCTCCAGTGGATGGCCGTGGTGAAGTGTTCCACTGCGGCCTCGGTTTTTCCGAGCTTCGCCTGCGCGCGCCCCATCAACAGCGCGGCCTCGATGTGGTGGGGTTTCCGTTCCAGCGTCTTTTCGAGCCAGTGCACGGCGCCGGTCGCGTTTTCGGCGTCGAGTTCGAGCCGGCCCAGTCGGAATACCGGCTCGAGTTCGTCCGGCCGCAGGGTGCGGGCCTTTTCGAAATCAGCGCGCGAATCGGCCCAGGATTCGTGCAGTCGGTACAATTCCCCCCGGCGCAGCAGCAGATCGAAATCATCGGGATGCTCGGCCAGTTGCGACGAGACATCGACCAGCTGCTGATGCAACGCCCCGTGTGCGGAGGCCTGGGGCATCGAGGCCTGAAGCAGACCCAATCCAATGACTGCGATTCCGATTCGCCACCATCCCCGCGGCGTCCGCACTACAACGGGCGGAGCCACCGGGAAGCGGACCGAGCCGGAATCCGCGGGAATCATGCGGGAAGGGGAATGCTGCCTTCGAAGACGAAAGTCGCCGGGCCGTTCAGGCGCACGTTGCTGAAGCCGCCGTCGGCCGTGGTGTCGAAGTGGACCTCGAGTTCATCGCCGCCTTGCACGACCACCCGAACCGGCGACTTGAACCCGTGGACGCGGCTGCTGACCAGCGCGCACGCGGTGAGTCCCGTGCCGCAGGCCAGGGTCTCGCCCTCGACGCCGCGCTCATAGGTGCGCACGCGGATGAAGTTGAGCCCCTTCACTTCCACAAAATTCACGTTGGTGCCGCGCGGCTTGAAATGCTCGTGGAAACGGATTTCCCGTCCGAGGGCCTGCACCATCGCCTGGTCGGCATCGGCGACGTAGATCACCGCGTGGGGAACCCCGGTGTTGAGGGAGTGTACCGTCAGCGAGCCGGCCGCGGTGGGAACCGTCTCGCCCAGCCGGAGGCCTTGGGGCGTGGTGAGATTCACCGTCACGCGTTCGCCGTGAAAGGTGGCGCTGATGACGCCGGCCACGGTCTCGAAGGAAGTCTTC
>CANGMO010000279.1 GCA_947454295.1 Verrucomicrobiota bacterium
CACCGAGCCCCAAGGCAAAGCTGGTGATCACGGCATAGGATTCAGGTTCCGGGACCCCCTGAAATTCGAGGCTCCAGCTTTTCAACTGCGCCTGCCCTCCCGTTTCCATGTCCATCAGAAACAGCGTCCACTCGCCGTTGGGATTCATCCCGTTGAACGTGCTGAGCATGGCCGACGACAACCGGATGGTCGTCGTCACCTCGGAACCCGGCGTGACCGAGCCATCCGAGCGACCGCTGGGCTGCCAGGAACCGGTGAGCGGTGCGTTCAGAACACCCGTGCTGTTGCGATAGGTATGCACGTCCTGCGCCGCCTGATCGTCGAGAACGAATCCGTTTCCGAATCCGCTGTCGCCATACCCGGTGCTGTTGACGTCTCCACGACCCACCCGGCTGAGGAGGACCGAGAATCCCGTGCCGTAGGAAAGCCCCACATACAGATCGCCATTGTACATCGGGCCGGTGCCGCCGGGGAGCGTCTCAATGTCCAGCCAGACGTTGAGGTCGGTGATCGACACCATGTTGAGCCCGCTCACCGTTTGGGAGTGCAGGATGCCGCCCGGATTGCCATCCGGGATGGTCACGTTGACGTTGTTGAAACTGACGATGACCGCATGGGCCGACGACCCCAGGGTCAGGGAGGCGAGAACGGTCGCGAGAAGGTTGGTGCTCACGGGAGGAATCTGAGGTGGAGAATTGGGAGTCGCCGCGATCAGGGAACGATTTCAGTCCGGTAGAATCGCGTCGCGCTGTTGAAGATGTTCGGATCGCTCACGGTGAAGCGTCCGTTGGATTGGGCGGTGACGGGATTGCCGCTGTTGAGAAGCGTCCACGAACTCCCGAGGACGCTCTGCGCAAAGACGTGATACTGGCGGTTCGGGACACCCTGGAACTGCACCGTTGCATTGCGGTTGCCCGGCCCGGCGGTCACCGCGCTGACGAGATTGAAGGTCGGCGTCTCCACCGGCGCATCGACCACGTTCAACGTCACGGTCGCCGTGGACGTCCCACCAAACCCGTCGCTGACGGTGTAGGTGAAGCTGTCCGTGGTGTTGGCCGTGGATCCATTGGCGCGATAGGACAGCCAGCCGTCCGCCGCCACCACGGTCACGCCATTTGCCGAGGTCGAGGTGCCTGCCACCAGGCTCAGCGTGTCGCCCTCGGGGTCGGTGTCGTTCTCCGCGAGTTTGGACACGTGAACCTTTACCGTCTTGCCGGCCACCCGGGTGAGGGTGTCGTCCGCGGCGACGGGCGGCTGATTGGGAATCCCGGAACCGCCAAGAGGGGCAGCCGAACCGCGGGTCGGCCTGGAATTCGATTCGATGACCAGGAACGCGTTTCGATCTCCGAGGGCCTTCGGTGTGAAGCTCACGGTAACCGTGGTGAAATCGGGCGACGCCAGAACGCGGCGCTTCATTCCGGTGGTGTTGATGACAAAATCCTCAGGATGGTCCCCGCTGAGCGTCACATTCTGAATGATCAAGGGATCCGTGCCCGAGTTCTTGATCGTGATGGTCCTGGTCACCGGCTTCTCGCCCAACCGCAGGGTGTCAAAGAAAACCGGCTTGCTGCCATCCGATCGTACGACACCGACTGGTTCCTCGAGTTGAACGGTCGGAACCGGCGCATAGAGTTCGAGCTCGTCGAGGGCGATCGGCAGTCCGGCGGCCTGGGTCAAAATCCGGAATCCGGTCGCCAACACCTCCTCGAACGCGAAGAGATGCCGCACGCTGCCGTCAGCAATCGCGGCCACCCCCGTGCCCGGATAGGTCACCGTACCGATAGTCTTCCATGCCGAATCCGGCGTGCTGGCATTGACCGCATTGGCGGCGGTGTACTGCAGGATGTAAGTGCCCTGCCATCGATCCGCCGTGAGCGTCCCGGTGTTGTCGCGCCCAAACGCCACGCGGTTGATCGGCACCGGGAAGGAGGACACGTGAACGCCCACAAAGCTGTTGGTGCTTCCGGCAATCCAACTGCTGCCATCCCCGGTCTTGCCATCCAGCAGCCTGTCGACCGAATAGTCCCCCGTTCCGATCACATCTCTCGCAAAGGCGACCGTGCCGGTGGCGGCGTTCTCCGGAATATCCCCACCCACCGAAACATCCGGAACGGTCTGAGAGGCGAACACGGCCACGGTGAAATTCGTCGTCGCGGCGTTGCCGGTTCGGTCCTTCGCAGTGGCCGTCACCGTCGTCACGCCCAGCGGAAACAGTGTTCCCGGGGGATGACTGTAGCTCCACACCGGGGGCTCGCCGGAGTCGTCAGTGCCCGGTGGATCCGCGTAGATCACCCGCACGCCGGAGCTCGCGCTGGCCAGGGCGGT
Source organism: Verrucomicrobiota bacterium (assembly GCA_947454295.1). Lineage (GTDB taxonomy): Bacteria > Verrucomicrobiota > Verrucomicrobiia > Limisphaerales > UBA9464 > CAIVQB01. The sequence continues at coordinate 2,326 of CANGMO010000279.1, forward strand.
GATCTCCGACAGCGTGCCGATCACCGGGGCATTGGTATCGGTCCCTGTGCCGTTCAACCGGATCAGGAATTCCGGAAAATCCGGATCCATCGAGGTTATGCGCAGATAGGCCGCATAGTTGGTGTCTGCGTGCGGTACGAACACCGCCTCAAGAGTGGTGCTGCCACCCACCGGCACAAACTCCAGCGTTGAGTGGGTATCGAGAAGGAATCCGGGATCCGCCGCCGGCGCATTGGTGAGGTCGATGGACAGCATCAGCGGAATCGCTCCGGTATTGCGGAGGGTCACCGTGTTGGTGATCCGGGTTCCCGCCGCGTTGGTGCCAAAGGCGATCAGCGGCCAATGGGTCACGCCCGGTGTGGAATGCGTGTCCGCCAGCAGCGCGGTTCCCACCGGAGATTCCACCACGAGATGCGGCGGTGCTCCCACCGTGACGGTGAAGGTGCGGGTGGAGGTGTTTCCCGCGTCGTCAACGGCCGTGATGGTGACCACGGTGGCGCCGACGGGGAACACGGTCCCGCTGGCCCTGGAATACGAGAGCTGCGGCGTTGCTCCGGAATTGTCCGTCGCCGTCGCCGGCGCATAGGTGACCACGGCGCCGGCTCCGCTCGTCTGGATTGCCGCGACGTCCGGGTGGCGTGCAATCACCGGCGCGATGAAGTCGAGTCCAGTCCCGGACAGCGCCAGTTCATAGACCTCCGAAGTGCTGCGCACAATGCGCAGCGTGGTTTGACGGGCCCCCATCACGCTGGGACGGAAGGTCACCGAGAAGGTGGTGGTGTCCGCATCGGACGCCAACACGGCGCTGGTGCCGGTGGTATCGACGAGGAAATCGTCGGCATTGCCGCCATCCACCGAAATGGAATCCAGCTTCAGGGCTCCCACTCCGCTGCGCTTGATGGTGAACACCCTCGCCGCACCGCTGGTGCCTTCGTTCTGATTCCCGAAGGACACCGGCCCGGCAGCGGGATCAATCACGGTTCCCGCAGGCTGCTCCAGGACCAGCTTGACCGGTGGTCCGTAGACTTCGAGTTCGTCAATGCAGATGCTGGCGTTCGCCGATTCCACAAGAAGCCGGAAGCCGGTCGCGGTGACAGGCTTGAACGCATACAGGTGGCGCAGGGCGGGATTCGCAATCGTTGCGGCGCCGGAACCCGGATAGGTGACGCTGCCAACGCTCTGCCAGCTCGCATCGGGAGTGGTCGCGTTGGGATTCGGAACCGTCGTGAACTGGAGCGTATAGACTCCCTCGGTCCGGTCGCCGACGACCCCGGTGTTGTCGCGCCCGAAGGCGATGCGATCGATGAAGACCGGGGTCGCCCCCAGATCGATGCCAACGAAGCTGGTGGCGGAATCACCAATCCAGCTGTTCCCATTTCCATAGCCGCCGTTGTTGACGTTGGCGATGGAATGCGGGAATGCGCTGATGACATCCTTGGCAAAGGCGGGCCGCCCGGTGGCGAGGTTCACCGGCACGGTGCCCGAAGCCGGCACCACCGGCGGATACTGGCCCGCCTCCACGGTGATGGTGAAACTGGCCGTGCTGGTCAGCGATGACGCATCGGTGGCCGACACCGTGACGGTGGTCACCCCGAGAGGGAACACCATCCCGGATCGATGCGAATAGCTCACCGTCGGGCTCGCCGGGCCATTGTCGGTGACGACCGCCGGCGGATAGAACACCGCCACACCGGAAGGATCCGACGTGGACACAATCATGTTTGCGGGCGGCGCGATGGACGGCGGCGTCGTATCCACGCCGGTGCCGGTCAGGGTCACGAAGAACTCCGGAAACTCGGGGTCATCGGTGCTGATGCGCAGCCGGCTGGATCGATCCCCCAGGGCGAGCGGCGAGCAGGCCACTCCCAGCGTCGTGTTCCCGCCCGCGGGAATGATGGTCAACGTGGCATTCGTGCGAAGGCCAAAGTCCCCGGCGTTCCCGCCCACCAGGTCGATGCGCGAAATCCGCAGCACACCCGCGCCCGTATTTTTCAGGGTGAAGGTGTTGGTACGCACAACGCCGAGATCCTGGGAACCGAACGCCACGGCCGGAGGCGTCACGGCCCGTGCCGTGAGGCGGTCCTGCGCGACGGCGAGGTCCACCACATTGGCGCGACCCCGGGATACGCTGATCTGCCCGAGGG
>CANGMO010000280.1 GCA_947454295.1 Verrucomicrobiota bacterium
CATGCTGATCGCTGCGATGAATCCGTCTCCCGACGGCAAGATGCCGGCGGAGTCGCGCTCCTCACCGCGTGAAATTGAGCGCTATCTGGGGCGCATTTCGGGGCCGCTCCTGGATCGCATTGATCTGCACGTCGAGGTGCCGCTGGTGAAATTCGCCGAGATGTCGCGAGCCCGTCCGGGGGAATCCAGTGCAACGGTCCGGCAACGGGTGATGGCGGCGCGTGCGGTGCAGCAACGGCGATTCGCCGGGCGCGCGGTGGGCTGCAATGCCCGGATGGGGCCGCGTGAATTGCGGCAATTCGTGATTCTGGACGACGCCACCAGCGCCCTCCTCAGGAATGCGATGACTGAGCTGAATCTATCGGCGCGGGCCTATGATCGCATTCTCAAGGTATCCCGCACGCTGGCGGATCTGGCGGGCCGCGAATTGGTGATCGCCGAGGATGTGATGGAGGCGATCCAGTACCGGACGCTGGATCGCCAGCTCTGGGGTTAGCCCAGGATGGTCGGAAGTGAGACGGTGACGATGGCACCTCCGCCCTCCCGCGGGGCGATGACGACGTTCGATTCGTTCAGGGCAGCGAGGGAGCGGGCGATGGAAAAGCCCAGTCCCAGCCCTTGCTGCTCGTTCTGCGACCGGCGCCATTGCTGGAACGGACGCATGCCGGCGGCCTCCTCGGAGGTGATGCCGATGCCGCGGTCGCCGATGTAGACGTCCACCCGATTGGACACGCATTGGGCGGACAACTCGACCGGACATCCGGCGGAGGAGAACTTGAAGGCGTTGTCCACGATCTCGCGCAGGATCTTGGTCAGGAATTCCGCGCCGACCGCGACGCTGAGAGTTGGCAGCGATTGCAGTTTCAGGTCGGCCGTGCGCTGGTGGCGACGGGCCTCCTCCTCGGCGGCGTGGCGCAGGCAATCCGCCAGCGACGCCGGTCCCGGGTCACGGAACATGGAAGTATCCCCCCCGGCCTTGGAGGCGAGCTCCAGCTGGAGGTGCAGGACGAGATTCGTGGCCAGCTGCTCAAGGCGGACGCTGGACGTCTGGATGAGCTCGATCATGCCGGCTGTTTCCCCGGGGAGGTGGCCGGCGGCTTCCAGGTCCAGTTTGAGGATCTCGGCCGCCCCCATGATGCCGTTCAGCGGCGTGCGCAGCTCATGGGGAAGCATGAGCAGCATTCGCGACTGCTCATTCACCACGCCGCGCTCCACCCGCGCCTCATTCTCCGCCTTGCGGCGAAGGCGAGCCTGCACGGCGCGCAGGAGCTCGGAGATTTCAAACGGCTTCGTGAGGTAATCGTCGGCACCCAGATCCATGCCAGCCCGCACGTCGTTCCGGGCCACTCGGGCGGAAAGGAAGATGAAGGGAATCGTGCTGCCGGTCTCCGAGGCACGCAGCAGCTTGAGCATCTCATAGCCGTCCATGTCGGGCATGGAGATGTCGCAGATCACCAGGGCCGGTGGACTCGCCAGCGCGGCGGCCAGGCCGTCCCGTCCGTTGCACGCTTCGGTCACCCGGAATCCTTCGAGATCCAGAATCTGGACGATCTGGGTTCGCAGCGCGGTGTTGTCCTCCACCACCAGGATGTGTACGGGATCGCTCATTTCAGAATACGGGGCCACTCAGAACGCACAGAAGTACTATCGGACGCTGCTCACGAAACTGGAAGGCGGAGAATGAAACGTGTGCCGACACCGGGAACCGAGGTGAACTCGATCCATCCCTCGTGGGCTTCCACGCACTGTTTCACCACCAGCAGGCCAAGACCCGTGCCGGCGGTGTCCCCGACATTTTTGGCCCGATGGAAGTAGGTGAAGAGCTTCTTCTGGTCCTCCGCAGGAATGCCGATGCCGTGGTCGGCGACCTGGATTTCCACCTGCTTGTCTCGCACACGGGCCTCGACCTCCACCGGTGACCCTTCCGGAGAATATTTACAGGCGTTGGAGAGGAGGTTCACCAAGATGTGTCGCAGGAGCTGGGGATCCAACGGCAGCAGCAGGGGGGCGCCCTCGACGCTAATCTGGATCGGATGACGCTTCCGGTCCTCCGCGCTGACCTCGGCGACCAGGCGGTGGATGAGGTCCTCCAGATTGAGGATCTCGGGCTTGCACTTGATCTTGCCCTGCTCGCCGCGGCCGATGAACAGCAGGTCGTCCAGGATGGCGCGAAGGTGTCGCGCGGATTCCCGGATGGTTTGGAGGTTGGCGTCGATCCGCTCGGGTGTCAGGCGCGCGCGATGCGCACAGAGAAGGTCGGTGGTGAGGGAGAGGGTCGCGAGCGGGGTGCGAAGTTCATGCGACGCCATGGAGAGGAAGTGGGACTTCATCTCGTTGAGATCCTGCTCCCGCTGCAGGTTGGCGATCAGCTGTTCCTCGACATGCTTGCGGTCCGAGACGTCGGTGATCGTGGTGATGCTTCCCACCACCCGGCCGTTTTCCCACCGGGGAACGCCGGTGATCAGCGCGTGGCAGGGAGTGCCATCTGCCCTCCGCAACTGAATCTCATAGCTCGAACTCTCGCCTCGATACCGCGCGGCGCGCGCTTCGGCCAGGCGTTCCTGGTCCTCAAGCGGTGAAAGATCTCCGGGAGTCATGCCCACCAACTCCGCCGCGGGATGGCCCACCAGCCGGGCATAGGCTTCGTTGACGAAGGTGAAATGGCCGCGTTCGTCCGTCACCGTGAGCCCCTGGCCCATCGCGTTCATGATCTGCAGCGCGAAGTCACGCTGCCGCTCCAATTCCGCGTTGGCATGCTTCCGTACCACGAACTGGCCCACCTGTGTGCCCATGGCGGTGAGCAGACGCAGCAGCTCGTCGTCCGGTTCCTCGGGCTGCGTGGAGAAGAATTCGATGATGCCGACCACCAGACCCTCCGCCTGACACGGAAAGGCGACGGCGCCCTTGAGGCCGGATCGCCGGGCGTGGAGGGCCCTGGGATAGGTTGGGTGTTCGCCGTAATCCTGAAGCCAAGCGGCGCGGCCCGCGGCCCAGACCCGTCCCGGCAGTTCCTCGCCCGGGTGCAGGTGGAGCAGACGGCTGAGATCGCTGAACTCTTCCAGGGCGGCAAGGGGGGAATGCCAGATCTGCGTGGTGCGAAAGGTGGGTTCGCCCTGACTTTGATCAATGGTCCAGAAGGCGCCGAAGCTCCATCCAAACCCGGTCGCGATCGCCTGAACCACGCGCGCCACCCCGCCGTTCAAGGTCTCGGCCTCGGCCAGGATCCGCGAGACATCGAATTGGACGGTTTTCCGGCGGTCGGTCTCGATCCGCTCGGTGACGTCCGTTTCGATCGCCATGAAGTTGATCACCCGGCCCTCCGCATCCCGGATGGGCTGCACCTCGATGCTCACCCAGTATTTTCGGCCGCTTTTGGAATAGTTGAGAATCTCCTTGGTGAATCCCTCGCCGCGCAGGACGCATTCGTGCATGGCGGCGACGGTCTGGGGATCGGTGCCCGGGCCCTGCAGGACGCCGCCGGGTGTCTTTCCCATGACCTCCTCCAGCGAGTAGCCGGTCATCCGCACGAAGCCCTCGTTGGCCCATTCAACACGTCCGCGGGCATCGGTGACGACCACGGCATTGGACGTGCGCGATGCCACCAGCGCCAGTTTTCGCGCCTCGGACTCGCTGGCTTCGAGCCGGGTCTGGGCGGCTCGGAGGGCAGCGTTCTGCTCGGCAAGACGGGCGTTCACCACGGCAAGCTCGGAACGCTGCTTCTTGAGCCGTTCATTGAGCCGCTGGTGATCGGCAATCGCGATCTTCTGCGCCTGCACGCTTTGAAACAGATCGAGCGCCGGGTCATGAATCGCAAAGTCGTCGATGCTCAGATCGAACTGGCGCAACGTGGCCGCCTCGACCAGCCATGGTGAGCTGAGAAACACCACCCGGTCGCTTCCCATCGGTAGCATCTGGCCACGCAGGGCCATGCCGGTGCGAATGACCTCGACCAGGAACAGGAACCGGCTGCGCTCAAGCAGGGCGGTCGTGGAAAACTCCAGCGCGGGCCTCAGGATTTTGAAAACGGAGTCAAAGGGTGGCCTGCCCGCCAGCTCTGGGAGGAGCCGTAGAATGGAGCTTCCCGAATGCTCCACCCGCCCATCCGGACCCAAGGCCACATGGAAGGGGAAGATCGCATTGAATTGGTCGTGATTCAGCCCAAACGCAACGTGCTCCAGCGATTCTCCACCGCTGGATTCCCCTGCCCCTGCGTTGGAGGACGGGTCGCTCACGCGCCGGTTTGAGGCCAGGAAACAGCGAATACGTCATGGTCCTGACCGGGGCCGCGACGGACACAGTGATCGATGGTGACCGGTGTCTGAAACATCCGCCCGAGACCCTTGATCAGCCCAACCACAAATGGCGCGAGTCCCTCCCGGTGGGTGTAGTAGTGAAGCTTTAGCGAATTGGGCGTCTCGTTCGACACGGTGAACCGAGGCGGTTGCAGCTTGGGGAAAAGCAGG
>CANGMO010000281.1 GCA_947454295.1 Verrucomicrobiota bacterium
CAGCTGAGGGTACGGCAGACCTTCACGTGGGTCGTGCCGAGCGGCTCCTGACGGAACATCGGGTAGAACGTGACCAGTTCCTGCACATTGATCGGCTGCAGGCCGAGCTTCGCGGCGGTCCATTCCACGGCCTCACGGGACACGTAGCCGAAGTGCTCCTGCAGGGCGTGCAGGAACATCAGCGACGCACTCCGCTTCACCGGGTAATGCGTTACCAACTCGTCGAGCCGGGCTTCCAAGGACGCTGGGACTGAAAAGCTCATCGCAAGAAAAACGGAAAATCTATCGGTCGCACTCACCCATCACGAAGTCGATCGATCCGAGAATCGAGACCACGTCGCTCATCATGTGTCCGGGCAGCAACGCGGGAAGGATGCCCAGGTTCACAAACGACGGGGCGCGGATCTTGAGGCGGTGTGGCGTGCCGCCACCGCGGCTGTTGATGTAAAAGCCGAGTTCGCCCTTGGGATTCTCCGCGCCGAAGTAGACCTCGCCGGCCGGCGCATTCACGCCCTGGGTGACCAGCATGAACTGATGGATCAGCTCCTCCATGCTCGTCAGCACCTTGCTCTTGGCAGGCAGAACGGTCTTGCCGTCCGGAATGTTGACCGGCTCGCGCGACGCGTTGTCGGCGCCGCCCGGGATCTTGTCGAGGCATTGGCGGATGATGCGCACGCTCTGGCGCATCTCCTCCATGCGAACGAGATACCGGTCGTAGCAGTCACCGACCGATCCCACCGGGACGTCGAATTCGAGGTCCTTGTAGACCAGGTACGGCGTGGCCTTGCGCACATCGTAATCGACGCCGCTGCCGCGCAAATTCGGGCCGGTGAGGCCGTAGTCGATCGCCATCTCGCGGGAAATGACCCCGACATCGCGGGTACGGTCCACCCAGATGCGATTGCGGGTGAGCAGCGTTTCCGACTCGGCGATGTTCACCTCGACCTCGTCGAGGAACTTGCGGCACTGGCCGTGCCAGCCCGGCGGAAGATCCCGCGTGAGACCGCCAATGCGCGTGTAGCTGGTGGTAAATCGCGCTCCGGTGAGCGACTCGCACAGGTTGTAGATCTTTTCGCGTTCGGTGAACGTGTGAAGGAAGACGGTCAGCGCGCCCACGTCCATCGCGAAGGCCCCCAGGCCCAGCAAGTGGGCCGAAATGCGCGCGAGTTCGGCGCAAATGACGCGGATGTACTGGCAGCGCAGCGGAAGCTGAGTGTCGATGCCCATCAACTTCTCGACCGCCAGCACGTACGCGACGTTGTTGGCGAGCGGCGCGAGGTAATCCAGTCGATCCGTGTACGGGATGAACTGGGTGTAGGTCATGTTCTCCGCGATCTTCTCGTCACCGCGATGCAGGAAGCCGAGATCGGGCACCGCCTTGGTGATGGTCTCGCCGTCGAGCTCGATCACGATGCGCAACACACCGTGCGTTGACGGGTGCGACGGCCCCATGTTGAGCACCATTTTCTCGCCGTGGAGATCCTGGAGCTCGGTGTCCGCGGAAGCCTGGGTGGCGGCCGCTGCGGCGCGGGCGCCGGTGTCGCGAAATTCAATCGTCTGGTTGGCCATGCGTCTCGGGGCGTCTCAGGCTTCGGGGGTGCGGGCGCGGGGTTCGCGGACAATGCTGTCCTTACCGCCGGCGACAGTCACAAACGGACCGCCTTCCAGCGGCGCCGTCCGGGTGAAGGCCGTCTCGGGCAATTCGGTGGGCTTGCCAGCGAGCGGGAAATCCTTGCGCAGCGGGAAATAGGGATAGCCATCCCACATCAGAATGCGTCGGAGATCGGGATGGCCGGCGAACCGGATTCCGAGCATGTCGTAGGCTTCGCGCTCGTGCCAGTCGGCCGTGCGCCAGACGCCCGACACCGTCGGCACCTCGGACTTCTCCTCCGACACGCGAACCTTCAACCGCAAATGCGCGGAGTGCGCCATGCCATAGAGCTCGTACACCACCGCCCAGCGAGGGTCGTTGGGCGTCTCGTCCATGCCGGACAGATCGAGCAGCATGTCGAAGCCGAGCTCCTGCTTGGCGAAGGCGCAGACCTCGGCAATGCGGTCCGCATCCTGCAGCGTGAGGGTGACCTCGCCCCGGAATTCAACAGGGGCTGGAAGCAAGTCGCCGAACGCCTCCCGGAGGCGGCCGGCCAGTTCAAGGGAAGTGGGCACGATCGAAATCGGTTCGCGGAGTTCGGGTGGAATCAGGAGTGAATCACTTCGCCACGGTCGCCCAGCTCCATGCCGAGTGATCCGTACTTCGCCGGCGCCGCGTCCTTCTTGAGCGTCCGGGTGATGGGCTCGCGAGCCACGATCCCCTGCAGCCGGATCAACGCGTCCAGCAGCGCCTCCGGACGCGGAGGGCATCCGGCGACGTACACGTCCACCGGGAGAATGTTGTCCACACCTTGAAGCACCGCGTAGCTGCGGTACATGCCGCCCGTCGAAGCACAGGCCCCCATGGCGATCACCCACTTGGGCTCGGCCATCTGCTCGTAGATGCGCCGGACCGCCAGCGCCATTTTGTAGGTAACCGTGCCCGCCACGATCATCACATCCGACTGGCGCGGCGAAAACCGCATGACCTCGGAGCCAAAGCGGGAAATATCGAAGCGGCTGGCGCCCACCGCCATGAGCTCGATACCACAGCACGCAAGCCCCATGGGCATGGGCCACAAGGAGTTCTTGCGAAACCAGTTGAGGGCGGCATCCACGGTGGTGTGGATAACCTCTCCCTCGACTTTGGTGTTGTATCCGAATTCGGTGGTGGTCGGCGTGGTGGCGGGCGCTGACATGGGCGTGAAACTGGCGGTTTCCCTGCTGACGGCGGAGATTGGAATCCGTGCGCGGACCGCGCAAGCCGGTTTTGTGATTTTTTTCACAAAGTCCCGGGGCACCGGCGGGAAATTATCCCCCCGGTGGCTCGACGGAAGCAAAGGTCACCGGCAGATCGACGGCCTGCCGCAGGCGAGTCAGGTAGGCGTCCCGCGGGATTTCGCGGGCCCCCAATGCCCCGGTCACGGGCGTGACCATCTGGGTATCGAACAACACGAAGCCGCGGGTCTTCAGCCAGCCGACCAGCCTGACCAGGCCCACCTTGGAGGCATCGGATTGGCGATGAAACATCGACTCCCCGGCGAAGAATCCTCCAATCGAAACACCGTAAACACCTCCCACCAAATCACTTCCGCTCCACACCTCCACGCTGTGGGCCAACCCGGATCGGTGCAACTCCAGGTAGGCTTTTTGGAAGGCCGGGGAAATCCATGTCGCCCCTTCCTCCCGGGGCGCCGCGGCGCACCCGGCAATGACGGCAGGAAAATCCCGATCGAAGGTGACCTGAAACCGCTCCTGCCGGAGCGTCCGGTGTAGGCTCCTGGAAATGTGTAGATCGTTGATTTCCAACACACCACGCGGATCTGGCGACCACCACGTGATGGGGGTGGCAGTCCACGGAAAAATGCCACTGCGATAGGCGGCCACCAATCGGGGAACAGAAAGATCCCCGCCCACCGCGATCAACCCGGACGGCTCGGCGTCCCGCGGGTCCGGAAACACCGGTCGCTTATCGAGGCGCCAGACCATACGTCGGGACGATCACTCGTCGTCGGGCAGGTCGGGCTCCGGTTCGTCGCCCTCGAGCGCCGCCAGCAGAACTCCCTCGAACAAATCGGTCAGCTGAAAGGCCCAGAAGCACAGGAAATTCTCCTCCGTGATCTCGGGACGCTTCTCCGCCTCGAAATCAGGGCAGCCGAGTTTTTCCCACGCCCCCACACGGATTTCGTTGAGGACCTGGAGCAACCGGATGGCATCGGTGTCATTCAGGGTCAACTGCCAGGAACCACCAGGTTGCTGACCGCAGCGTCGCGGATCGGTGAACAACGCCGTGACCCCGGCCGTTTGCTCCAGGCGGTGATCCGCCAAGGCCTCATCCAAGTCGGCCTGGGCGGCGGGCACCGCCTTGGTGAGTTCCTGGGACTCCCGGGAGATGGGCTCGGCCCCCCGCGGAAACAACGGGGCCAGCCGAAGCGTGGTCATCAGCGCCTCGTACTCCCGCTTGGAAAACCGGAAGACAAGGCAGTCGGCCTCCCGTCGAATCAACTTCATTCAGCGGTCTCCAGAGTGGCGTGAAGTGAAAACTTGCGAAGTTGGTGTACGTAGAACTCCGCCTTCTCGAACGCCTCGCGAACCAGCACGCTTTTTCCTTTTTCATGCACCTCGCGCATGTGTTTTTCGGCCTTGGCCCGGTCCCACCCAAAGACCGAGCGGAAGACCTGCGTGACGTAGGGCATCAGGTTCACCGGGTCATTCCAGCACACCACGAGATAGGTAGGAGTGCGAGCCTCGCTCGACTTGCTGTTCTTCGAGACCTCGGCGTCTGGTTGAACGATCTCAATGGTTCCCGGCACGGCCCTAGGCTAGGGGCGTCGATGCACCCCGACAAGTCCCAGGTCGCTACGCACACGG
>CANGMO010000282.1 GCA_947454295.1 Verrucomicrobiota bacterium
CCGCCCGCTCACTCGGATGGTGGCTGGTTCCAGTCCTGCTCTGCGGACTGTTCCATGTCACGCTGCTTCCGTGGACCTCGCAGTTCGCCCTCATCAACGACGCGAACTACTACCTGGGCGGCGCCTCGGGCATTGCCCATGGCCTGGGGTATCGCGTTGAGCCCTACGTCGACCTTCCCTCGGTTTCCCAATACCCACCACTGCACTCGACCTGGCTCGCCCTGTTCTGGCGGCTGGGGGGTGACTATCCGGAGAACATCCCGTGGCTGACCGCCGGCATGGAGGTATTGTCGATCGGTTTCCTGTCGGCGCTCGCGCTTGGTCTCCGGCGGGCCGGTGTTCCGTATTGGCTGGGATCCCTGTTCATCGTCGCCATCGGGACATCGGTGGTGCTGTTTCACCTCACCTCGCAGGCGCTGTCCGATCTTCCGTTCGCCCTCGCCATGGCGGGTCTGTACGCCTACGCCGGCCCGACGCCGGAATCCGGTGCACGGCGCCCGGCGTGGTGGCTCGGCATCGGGATTGGCGCAGGCATCCTTCTGCTGTATCGATCCGCCGGACTGGCTGTCCCGCTGGCCCTCGGATTGGTGTGGCTGGTCGCCTGGCGGAAACTGCCGCTCATGGGAGCACTGGCCTTTGGGGTGCCGGTGGCCGCAGCCCTCCTGGTCAAGAAGCTGGCGTCCGGGGCATCGGGGAGCTACGGCGGCTATTTTTCGGCGCGTCTGGTGGAACTCGGCGGCCTGCACGGCTACCTGCGACTGGTCGCCGACAACGTCATCACCCATCTCACCGGCCAGGGCTGGGTCGAGTCCTTGCTCAACGTTCCCCACCGCATCCAGTTCGCCCAGGTTCTCTCCGGGCATGGGGGGCAGTCGGTGGTTCACCTCCTGATCCTGCTGACCGGTCTGACCCTCAACACCATCATGCTCCTCGGCGCCTGGACCACGCGCCGGCAGGTGCTCACGCAGGTGGTGGTGGTGACGGTTGCGGTGTATTTGTCGGTGATCTGCATCTGGCCGTTCGGCCTCGGCACGCGCGCGATCGTCCCCCTGCTCGCACCGGCGCTGGTGCTATTCTGGCGGGGATTCCAGGCGCTGCCCGGCTACAAGCCCCACTGGAACGCCGCCCTCGGGCTGTTTCTCGCGATGAACCTGGCGGGCAATGCCGCCCTGACCCGCAAGGAGGCCGAAGCCATCCGGCGTCTCGGCGCCGAGGATGCCCAGGACGCCCTCGATGCAGCCGCCTGGTTGAAGCCCCGCCTTCGTCCCGGTGACTGGGTGGCCGCCAATCGGGATGTCCCCATCCTGCATCTGCGCCACGCGCTGGGGCAGCGCCTTCTGGCCTGCTTAACGCCCGAAATGCTTCCCTGGGCCTTCTACGACATTCCGCCCGCACTGCAGGGAAACCGGCGGGCGACCTACGCGGTGATCGACCGCAATCTGCCGATGACCTACGGCAAGACCACCATGATCGAGGAGATCACCTTCCGCCGCCTGCGCATCTGCCGCGTGCCGCCACCCTGAGTTCAACCCATCCTCACGTGTCCCTGTCCCACTCATCCAACGACTCGATCCCGCCGTGCCTGTCGGTGGTCATGCCCGTGTACAACGAGGGCCCGACGTTGAACACCATCATCGAGCTCGTGCTCGCCCAGCGGCCCGTGGCGGAGCTGGTGGTGGTCAATGACGCGTCCAGGGATGATTCGGGGCGCGTCCTCGATTCCTGGGCCGCCCGCGATCCACGGGTAAAGGTCTTTCACCATTCCGAAAACCGGGGCAAGGGGGCTGCGCTCCGCACCGGCATCTCGCAGGCCACCTGCAAGTACCTGATCATCCAGGACGCGGACCTGGAGTACGATCCCCACGAGTACGGCTCCATCCTCGCCCCCATTCTCGACGGTCGCGCCGACGTGGTGCTTGGATCCCGCTTCATGGGCGGGCCGCGTCGCGTGCTGTACTACTGGCATTCCGTAGGCAACCGGTTTCTGACCACGCTCTCGAACATCACCACCAACCTCTGGCTGACCGACATGGAGACCTGCTACAAGGCCTTCCGTCGCGAAGTCATCCAGGGCATCCAGATCGAGGAGAATCGTTTCGGGTTCGAACCGGAAATCTGCGCCAAAATCGCGCAACTGGGGGTTCGCGTGTACGAGGTTCCCATCTCGTACAGCGGGCGGACGTACGCGGAAGGCAAGAAGATCAACTGGAAGGACGGCGTGAGCGCGCTTCGCTGCATTGTGAAGTACGGCATCCTTGCCCGCCTCTGACTTGAATCCCCGCCGGCGTGCGACGACGTCCGCACCGGGATTCCCCATCCATGAACTACGAATTCAGCGGCCTCGAGCCGGCGTCCCGTTATCGCGCCGCCATCGCCCGCGAGTTCGTGTCGATCACCGCCGGACGCGTCCTCGAGGTGGGCGCGGGGATTGGTCAGATGACCGGCGTTCTGCGGCGGTCGCCCGGGGTCACCCACTACGCGGCGGTGGAGCCCGACAACGCCTTCCACGCCTCCTTCCGGGATCGCCACCCAGCCATTCCGCTGCACTCCAGTCTTCCGGCGGACACCGACTGGGACACGGTGCTGGCCATCAATGTGCTGGAGCACATCCCCGAAGACCGCGTCGCGCTGGCCGCATGGGCTGACCGGCTCCGTCACCGTGGCGGAAGGATCGGACTGTTCGTGCCGGCACGCCCGGAATTGTTCGCCCCCATCGACCAGGCCTTCGGGCATCAGCGGCGCTACACCCGCCCGCAGCTCCGAGCGGCGCTGGAGTCGGTCGGATTCCGGGTTGAGCGTCTGCACTACTTCAATCTGGTCGGTTACTTCGGCTGGCTGTGGTTGTACCGGATTCTCGGCCGCCGGCGCTTCGATGCGGGAGCGGTCCGGTTTTTCGACCGGTGGATATTTCCCGCCGGCAATGCGCTGGAACGCCTGGGCATCCGCCCTCCGTTCGGACAAAGCCTGGTCGCCATCGCCTCGATGGACGCCACCCGCAATTCAGATCTCGGATGAGCCGGCTGTCGGCCGGATTTGCCAAGAAGCCGTCAATTTGGTTCGCTGACCGCAGGTGCTGTCAGCACCCACCCCGATGCTGTTCAACTCCGCCGCGTACGCCGTTTTCTTTGCCGTCGTCACGGGGAGCTATTTCCTCCTGCCGCACCGCCTGCGCTGGGCCCTGCTCCTGGCCGCCAGCTGCGGGTTCTACATGTGGTTCCGGCCGGTCTACATCCTGATTCTCGGGTTCACCATCGTCGTCGATTATTTCGCGGGCCTCTGGATCGAGTCAGCCCAGGGTGCGCGACGCCGGTGGGCCCTCGGAATCAGCCTCGCTGCCAACGCCGGCGTGCTGGCGGTCTTCAAATACTGGAACTTCGGTCAGGGCAATCTGGAGGCCGCGGCGCGACTTCTGGGCTGGAACTATTCGCCGGCACTGCTGGAGATGGCCCTGCCCATCGGGCTCTCGTTTCACACCTTCCAGGCCATGAGCTACACCATTGAGGTGTACCGCGGGCACCAGCGGGCCGAGCGGCACTTCGGCATTTACTCGCTGTATGTAATGTTCTTTCCGCAGCTGGTGGCCGGCCCGATCGAGCGGCCGCAGAACCTTCTGCACCAGTTTCACGAACGCCACACGTTCGACTACGAACGCGCCGCCAGCGGCCTTCGTCTCATGGCCTGGGGGCTGTTCAAAAAGGTCTGCGTCGCTGATCGCGCCTCCATCTTCGTGAACAGCGTCTACGGGAAGCCGGAGGCGTTCCAAGGACCCGGACTGGTCATCGCCACGCTGTTCTTTGCGGTGCAGATCTATTGCGATTTCAGCGGCTACTCGGACATGGCCATCGGCGCGGCGCGGGTTCTGGGCTTTGATCTGATGCGAAACTTCCGTCACCCCTATGCGTCACGCTCGGTGGGAGAATTCTGGCGGCGGTGGCACATCAGCCTGTCCACCTGGTTCAAGGACTACGTCTACGTCCCGCTCGGTGGCAGCCGCGTGCCGGCGGCCCGTCACGCCTTCAACCTGATCGCTGTCTTCCTCCTGAGCGGCCTCTGGCACGGTGCCAACTGGACCTTTCTCGCGTGGGGCGGAATCCATGGTATCGCCCTCGCCGGCTCCTTCCTGACCTCGGGACCGCGCCAGCGAATTCGCAACGCCCTCGAACCAATCGTGGGCTCCACGCTCACCGGTCTGTGGCAACGGTTCTGCGTACTGACGATTGTGTGCCTCGGTTGGATTTTCTTCCGGGCCACCTCGGTGCACCACGCCACCGACCTCATCCGTCAGCTACCCCTGGGCTGGAGCCTGGTGGTGCATCCACATGCGTTCTTCCAGCTGCTCTGGGACGCGGGCTACGGCCGCCTCGATTTCCTTCTAATCCTTGGACTCATCGGGGTCGTGTTTGCCGTCGAGGCCTTTGAACGCCGTCAGCCGGTGAATCCCTGGATCTGTTC
>CANGMO010000283.1 GCA_947454295.1 Verrucomicrobiota bacterium
AGCAGACGGAGGACTGGACCAAGGAATGGGAATTCCAGCTCCGCATCACCGACCTCTCCGGAACCCCGATTTTCTCCTCGCGATGAACGCTTCCGCTTCCTCCCTTCTTTTGGCCGCCGGGCTCCTCGCCAGCGGATGGTCCGTTCGTGGTGATTGGACCCAGTTCCGCGGTCCCGTTGGAGACGGCATCGACACCTCCAGCCGACTGCCATCGAAACTCGGAACGAATTCCGTGGTGTGGTCGATCCCGCTTCCCGGACGGGGCATCGCCTCGCCGGTGATCGTTGCCGATCGCGTGTTCGTCACCAGCTCATCCGGTGGGCGGCAGGACCGGCTCAAGGTTCAATGCTTCCGACTCTCCGACGGGACGCTGCGGTGGGAACGGACCTTCTGGGCCACCGGCCGGACCATGACGCACGAGAAGATCTCGAGCGCCGCGCCGTCGCCGGCCACCGACGGACGCGCCATCTACGCCTTCTTCTCGTCGAACGACTGCGTGGCACTCGACTTCGATGGCAACCTGCTTTGGTACCGCGGCCTCGGGCGCGATTATCCCAACGCCAGCAATTCGCTTGGCATGGCCTCATCCCTGTCGGTCGTCGATGGAGTGGTAATCGCCCAGGCGGAAAACGACAGCGAATCGTTTACCGCCGGACTTGATGCCCGGACCGGCACCAACCTTTGGAAACTTGATCGTCCCAAACGCGCCAATTGGACCTCCCCCTTCCCCTTCCGCGACGCCTCCGGAAAGACTTCGGTAGTGCTGCAGTCCTCCAAGGGCGTGGTCGCCATTGATCCGCGCACCGGGGCCACCCGCTGGAACTACGCGGAAAGCGCTTCCACCGTCCCTTCGACCACAGCCTCGGCAGGCCGTCTTTACGTGCCCTCAAATGGATTGACCGTGCTGGAGCCCGGGGCCGACGGCGCCTTCAAGCAGGTGTGGCGCTCGGCACAGATGCGTCCCGGCACCGCCAGTCCTGTGGTTCTGGGCAATCACGTGTTCACCCTGAATGACGGCGGCATTCTCAGCTGCGCGGACACCCAGGATGGCCGCCGCCTGTGGCAACTCCGATTGAAGGGCGCCTTCAGTGCGACACCGGTATCGGCCGGCGGACTGTTGTATTGTGTCAACGAGGAGGGACTCGTCCAGGTCGTCGATCCCGCCGCCCCGTCCGGCGCGGTGCTGAGCGAACTGCCGCTGCGCGAAACCATCATCGGCACTCCATCCATCGCCGCCGATTCGCTGTTTGTCCGCAGCGACGGCCATCTCTGGCGCATTGGACGAAACAGCTCCCTCTGAGTTCCCGGCTCCTGACTCGCGACCACCCGATCCCGCTCCAATCATTTTCCCGTCATGGCCAACCTGATTCTCCCTCCTCGCTGGCAGATCTCCGAACGTCATGTCACGCCCGAATCGGTGTATCGCAATCGGCGCGCCTTCCTCCAGCAAATGGGCCTGCTCGGCACCGGGCTCCTTGGAGCCGCCGAATGGATCCACGCAGCCGACGCCCCCGCCGCAACGCCTCCCGCCGGCAAATATCCCGCACCCCGCAATCCGAAGTTCGATGGCAAGGGACTGACGCTCAGCGACGCCACCGTGACCGCCGAGTACAACAACTTCTACGAGTTCAGCACCTCCAAGGACCGCGTCCACAAGATGGTCGGATCCTTCACCACCGACCCCTGGACGGTGCGCATCGACGGCCTTTGCGACAGACCCCGCACCGTGGATGCCCGGGAGTTGATCGGCGAATTCCCGCTGGAGGAGCGCGTCTATCGGTTCCGCTGCGTCGAAGCGTGGGCGATGATCGTTCCCTGGACTGGCTTTCCCCTCAGCCGCCTGCTTCGGTCGGTGGAACCCAAGAGCGAAGCGCGGTTCGTCAGGTTCACCACCGCCAACCGCCCCGAACAGATGCCTGGCATTGGCCGTCTCCGAGGGTATCCGTGGCCCTACACCGAAGGGCTGCGACTCGACGAGGCGATGAACGATCTCGTGCTGGTGGCCACCGGGATCTACGGCAAGCCGCTCCCCAAACAGAACGGCGCCCCGCTCCGCCTGGTGGTTCCCTGGAAGTACGGCTACAAGAGCATCAAGAGCATCGTCCGGATCGAACTGGTGGCGAAACAGCCCGAGACGCTGTGGGAAACGCTGGCTCCGGACGAATATCCGTTCGAATCCAATGTCGACCCCAAGGTGCCGCACCCCCGCTGGTCCCAGGCCTCGGAGCGCCTGATCGACACGGGCGACCGGGTGCCCACCCTCCCCTACAACGGCTACGGCGAGCAGGTGGGCTCCCTCTACCGCAAGTCGTGATCTCCCGGGTCGGAAACGGACTGCAGGACAATCGGCTTTGATTCCGGCGCATTTTTGCGCATGGTCTCCGTCCGATGGATTCAAAGAAGCTGGCCCTGCTGTGCCGAGAACTGGCCGATAACAAGAAGGCGGAAGACGTAGTGGTCCTCGACGTGCGCAAGCTGTCGAGCGTCACGGACTTCTTCGTAATTGCCAGTGGCACGAGCGAGCCCCATCTGCGCGCCATCGAAAACGAGGTGCTCGACGAGCTGCAAAAGCAGCATGGAATCAAGCCCCAGTACAAAGACGGCAGCGCCCAGACCAACTGGGTGGTCGCCGACTTCTTCGACGTGATCATCCACCTCATGAAACCCGAGGTGCGTCAGCGCTATGATCTCGAGGGTCTCTGGGGCGATGCCCCCCGCATTGCCCGTCCGCGTCGCCGCAAGGCCGCGGCCGCCGGCGATACCGCGGAGGCCTGATTTCCGACTGGGGCGGTGCTTCTAGGCCGCCCGATCGGCGTCCGGACGCAGGCTGCCATGACGGGGCGTCTTCCACAGCGCCACGCCAACACCGACGAGGAGCACCAGGTTCATGGTCTGGGAAACCCCGTGCCAGGCTCCGAACTGCCGACGCGCGGTCTCGCGAACTGCGTCCGAGGAGTCCCTCGCATAGCGGAGCTGGTTTAGCGATTTGAGGTGTGGCTGCAGCCACAGGCCGCCGGCCATCGCGAGCCCCAGGAGAATCCCCAGGAGGACGCCGCGGCGGCGCAGTGCGCGCTGGCGGCCGGGCGCGGGGGTGGCGGCAAATTCCACGCCCCACAGGATCAGGGCCAGCCACCCGCAGGTCTGGATCAGGATGAAGTACCGGGACAGCACCAGCTGGGCGATCCGTCCCGCCGTCTCCCGCGGAACAATTTCCATCATGGCCGGTGAAAAGAACGCCGGCCCCGCACCCACGGTGAGAAACACCGCCGCCCCCAGCCAGACCGCCAGGACAAGCAACGCCACACCACGACTCCAAAGGACCATGCGCACCCGCGAATCCTAGCCGGATGTTGCCCAACAATCCACGAGAACGCCGACCGCGGTCCGCATTCCGAGAAAAAATTCCATTGCCGCAACCCGCCGCTGCACTAACGTACCGGTTCCTTCGCTCCGGCCAGTCCGGGCGATTACGATTCCGATTGTTGCACCAATGAATATCGAACTGACCAAGCGCGCGCTCGAGAAGGTGGGTAATCAGCACGTTCTCGTGAACGTCATCTCCCGTCGCGTCCGCCAGCTGAACAGCGGTTCCGGCGGCTCCAGCCGTCCGCTCGTCGAGGTCACCCCGGGCATGGGCGCCGCCGACATCGCACTGCTGGAGGTGATCGAGGACAAGATCGGCTTCGAATTCGTCGTCGAAGAAGCCGCCCCCGCTGAAGTCGCAGCCCCTCGCAAGCGCGCCAAGAAGGCTCCGGCCGCCTGAGCCTCCGGCACCCCAAGGGACCCTTTCCCAAATCAGCCGGAGGGCGAAGGCTCTCCGGCTGTTTGCTTGTCGGACCTGGAACTCACCCGCTGCATGCCTGAGCCGATCAACAACCCCAAGGCCCGTCACGACTACACGATCCTCGAGACGTACGAGGCGGGCATCGTCCTGCACGGCACCGAGGTGAAGTCGCTGCGCGCTGGCAAGGGACAGATCGGCGACGCGTTTGCCCGCGTCGAAAAGGGCGAAGTCTGGCTGCACAACATGCAGATCGACGAGTACGCCCACGGCAACATCAACAACCACCGTCCGGTGGCCCCGCGAAAGCTCCTCCTCAACCGCACCGAGATCCGGAAGCTGGAAGCCCTCGGGCGGGTCAAGGGAAACACCCTGATTCCGTTGTCCCTCTACTGGAAGAATGGGAAGGTCAAAATCCAGCTTGCTGTCGGCGAGGGCAAGGGAGCGCACGACCGTCGCGAGGACATGAAGAAGCGCGACTCCGATCGGGAGATCAAGCAGGCGATGTCCCGCAGTCTGAAGCACCGCTGACCCGGTTCCGCGGCCTGCGCCCGCTTTCAGTCCTGCCAGAACCACGACGCCCCCGCAGGCACCGCATACCGCACCTCCATCTCGGGAGTGTCCACCGGCGCGTTTCGATAATA
>CANGMO010000284.1 GCA_947454295.1 Verrucomicrobiota bacterium
CACCACCGACAGCACCATCATTCGGCTCATCGTCGATGACCCGAACCGCGCGCGCACGCTGCTCGGCGAACACGGTTTTCCCTTCACCGAAACCACCATCGTCGCCGTGGAAATCGAGGGGGAACGCCAGCTCCAGGATGTCCTCGGCTCGCTGCTCGAGGCGGAGTTGAACATCCACTACACCTACCCCTTCCTCACCCGCCCCGGCGGCAAATCGGCGCTGGCCATCAGCCTCGAACATCCCGAGGTGGCCGAGGACGCCCTGCGGCGAAACGAATTCCGGGTCCTGTTTCAGTCGGATCTGTCTCGGTGAAACGCATCCTCGTCATCGCCCTGTCGGGCATCGGCGACACCCTGATCGCCACGCCGCTCATTCGCCAGCTGCGGTGCCTGCATCCCGCCGCGCGCATTGAGGCGCTCGTCTTGTGGCCCGGCGCCGCGTCCCTGCTGGCCAGCAATCCGAATCTCGATGCAGTTCACCAGCATCCGTTCCACACCGCGCCGCTCCTCGATTCCCTGCAGTTCATCAGCCGGCTCCGACATCCACGCTTCGACCTTTCAATCAACACCCACACCCAGGGCCGTCGGGAATACCGCATCATCGCCCGACTCATCGGGGCGCGTGAACGGCTGAGCCATGAATACGAAAACCAGTCCTGGATCGACCGGTTGTTGGTCACCCGCTCGCTGCCGCAGGACTACACCGTCCACGGCGCCGTGAACAACCACCGGTTGCTTGGGCTCCTGGGTCCGGTGCCGGTAATGCCCCCGCCGGCCTACGACCTGACACTTTCCGCGGTTGAAAAGGATTGGGCCGGTCAACTGGCGCGCTCGCTGGGCGTGAACCACGGCAACGCCCTCGGAGTGCACGTGGGTTCGGGCGGCACCAAGAATCTGGCCCTCCGTCGATGGCCGCTGGATCACTACCTCCAGCTCGCACGCCGTCTCCTTGCCGCCTCACCTCGACTGAATCTCGTGTTCTTCGGCGGCCCCGATGAACTCGACGCGCACGCGCGTCTTCGCGCCCGGTTGGGATCGGATCGCGTCCATTTCCCCACCACCCCCTCGGTGCGCCACGCCGCGGCGCTGCTCGGACATGTGGGGGGATTCCTCAGCGTCGACACGCTGTTCATGCATCTGGCGGCCGCGGTGCGGGTGCCGCGCCAGTGGGTGATCGAAACCCCGACGGTCAATCCGCCCATCCTGCCGCTGCGACCGGACTGGACGTTGATTCCCAACCCCGCCGTGGCAGGCCGCAACCTCGACTTCTACCGCTACGATGGGAGGCCGATCGCCGGTTCCGCGGCGTCTCTCCAGCGGATCATGGCTTCGGTCAGCGTCGATGCCGTGGAACACGCGCTGCTCAGCCAGCCGCCCGCCGGCCCCGTTTTTCCGGTCACACCGACAACTGCTTGAGCAGGCGGTCATGGATGCCGCCAAAGCCGCCGTTGCTGAACACACAGATCACGTCGCCCGTTTCGGCACCCGACACCACGTGCTCGACGATGGCGTCCACCGTCGGCAGATAGGCCGCCGGCCGACCGGCGAGCCGTAGATCCTGCATCAGCTTCTCCGGATTCAATCGCTCCTCGGGCGGCAGCTGCTCGAGTCGCGCCACCTCTGCGACGACAATCCGATCGGCCCGTTCCAGCGCATCGACGAGTTCGGTCTGAAAGACATTGCGTCGCGTGGTATTCGAGCGCGGCTCAAACACCGCCCAGAGACGCCGCCCCGGAAACCGCACGCGAAGCGCCCGCAGGGTTTCGCGAATCGCGGTGGGGTGATGTCCAAAGTCGTCCACCACCGCAATGCCGCGCACCTCGCCGCGCACTTCCATGCGACGCTGAATGCCCTGGAATGAGGAGAAGGCGCGCTGGATGTGGGCATCGGTCACCCCGCAATGCCGCGCGCAGGCCGCCACCGCGAGGGCGTTGCGCACGTTGAACTCTCCGATCAGCGGCAACGTGAACCGCGTGTCGCCAAACTGGAACTCCGATCCGTCGTGCCGCAGCACCAGACCGCTGCCGCGAATGTCGTTGTCCGCGCCGAGACCAAACCGCTTCACCGGGCAGTGACGCGCCGCGAGCAGACGCCCGAGATTCGGCTCGTCGCCGTTGCCCAGCAGCAGGCCGTTGCGCGGGATCAATTGGATGAACCGCTGGAAGGACAGCTGGATGTCGGCGAGCGATCCGAAGATGTCGGCATGATCCATCTCCAGGTTGTTGATGATGCCCACCTCGGGGAGGTAGTGGACGAACTTGCTGCGCTTGTCGAAGAACGCCGTGTCGTACTCATCGCCCTCCAGGATGAACCAGTCGGAGTCCGTGAACCGTGCTCCCTGTCCGAAATTCCCCGGGATCCCGCCGATGAGGAAGGACGGATTCAATCCAGCGGTTTCGAAAACCCACGCCAGCAGCGAGGTCGTGGTCGTCTTGCCGTGCGTTCCGGTCACGACGAGCGAACGCTTGCCGCGGATGAAGCATTCCTTGAGCAGTTCCGGCAGCGAGCAGTAGCGGAGCTTGTGATCCAGCACGTGCTCGGCCTCGGGATTGCCGCGGGATATGGCGTTGCCGATCACCACGAGGTCGGGATTGTGGGAAAGATTCGCCTCGCTGTACCCGCACTTCACGCCGATCCCGCGCGAGGCGAGGAAGGTGGACATCGGCGGATAAATCACCTGCTGATCCGACCCGGTGACCGAATACCCGCGCTCCTGCATGGCCACGGCCGCGCTGGCCATGGCGGTCCCGCCAATGCCGATGAAGTGAACACTCTTGAAATCGCTGAGCACCCCGTGAGCGTGGGAATTCAGCGGGGGAAGGGAAGAAAAACCCGGCACGGATGCCAGATCAGGCCCGCTCGGCCTGCACGACGCCCGGCACGTCCGACGCCGGACGGGGCTCGGCATCGGTCAGTCCCACGCACGCCAGAGCCAGCCAGGTGCAGAATCCCACCACCCAGGTCCGCCCGTTCGGCCGGTGCTTGGAGATGGCCCGGATGCGGTGGACGAGCGGCGCCAGATCCTCGGTCGAGTCACCCAGCGCCCCCGCGGCCAGTGCCGGCAACTCCTCCGCTTCGGAGGCGCCGCCCCGTTCCAGCAGCTTCAGCAGGGTCAGGGCATACGCACGGGTGTCTTCGGGCCGGGCATCGAGAGCGCAGGCATCGCAGGCCTCCTCGCGGTCTTCGCGCAGGCGACGCGTCACCAGCCAGGCCAGCGGATTGAACCAGTGGAGAATCTCCACCGCTGCCATCAACCAGTTCATGGCCAGATCCCGCCGCTGCAAATGGGCCAACTCATGCAGGAAAATCAGCCGCAGTTCGTTCCGGGAAAGCTCACTGCGCAGGCCGACCGGCAGGATGAGACGCGGGCGGAGAAATCCCAGGAGGCATGGCGTCCTCACACGGGCCGATTCCAGGATCGCGACCGGAACGCCCAAACCCAGCACCTCCTTGCACTCTTGGAGGAGCAGCCACACCTCCCAGGAATCCGTGGGACGCGCCGTCGCCCGGATCCACAGGGTCATCAGCCAGGAAACCACCAATCGGAGCCAGAGGATGGCGGTCACCATCATCCAGATCCATCCCACCCAGGGAAGCTCCAGGACGTGGAAGAACTGACCCGCCAGCTCCTCAGGGAGCCAGAAGGGGACCGCATCGGGCCCCGTCAGACGCACCGGCGCGCCAATGAGATTGAACAGGCTGACCGGGCTGGGCAGCGACACCGGAAGCGCCAGCCGAACCACGACCAGCAGCCACAACTGGCAGCGCCATCGGGCGGACAAATGATCGCCCAGCAGCCGACACACCCCCCATACCGCCGCGGCAAGCACCGAGGCTTGCCCGGAGGCAATGGCCAGTTGGGCCAGAAAATCAACGAGGGGCGAACTGTTCATGGCGGCAGGGAATCGGGCCGCACTAAGCAAGTTCCGGGCCGAAACCCCCGCGGGTTCCCACCCCCTTGCGCACTACTCGTCCAACATCTTGCGAAGCTCCTTCACCTGCTTGGGCGACAGCTTCCGGTTCTCCACGAAGTGGGCCACCATGGTGGACAGCGAGCCCCCGAACACCCGGTCGAGGAAGGAGGAACTGGCCGCATTCACGCAGTCGCGCTCCCGTACCAGCGCCCGATACACATAGGCCCGGCCGTCCAGGCTGTAGCCCAAGGCACCCTTCTTGACCAAACGGTTCAGGAGGGTTTTGGCCGTGACCGGATGCCAGGTGGGATCGGACTTCGACAGGTCGTCGATGATTTCCGCGGCGGTCACCGGGTTCCGCGCCCAGACCACCCGCATGATTTCCCACTCGGTTTCAGAGATCCTTGGAATCGTAGCCATGAAAGGAAGAGGCAGACGTTGCGCTGAGGTACGATTCACGTTTATGCCCGTGAACAGAGGATGTCA
>CANGMO010000285.1 GCA_947454295.1 Verrucomicrobiota bacterium
CTGTGAAACGGCCGTTTTCCACCCTTCGTTTGCCTCCCATCCCGGGGTGCTCCCGGTACTCCATGGGGTTATCGGCAGGACTCCTCTGCGGCTTAAGCGCTTTTTTTCCAAGCCTCGCAGAGACGCCCCTGTGGCAGTCCCGGGCCCTGACCTCGGGCGGGTTCACCGGCGGCATTGAGGGCCCCGCCTGCGACCGATCGGGCACCCTGTTCTGCGTCAGCCTCAACTCCGCGCAGACCATCGCGCAGGTCAGCCCGGACGGCCATGCGGAGGTCTTCATCACGCTGGCGCCAACCAGCGCCGGCAATGGCATCCGCTTCACCCCTGCCGGCGTGATGTTCATCGCCGACTACACCGGCCACAACGTGCTGCGAGTCGAACCCGGCGCCCGCACCGCGAGCGTCTGGGTGCATGAGCCCCGCATGAACCAGCCCAACGACCTGGCGATAGCGACGGACGGAACCCTCTACGCCAGCGATCCCGACTGGAAGCACGGCACCGGTCAGGTCTGGCGCATCACAACCGACGGCAAAACCCATCTCGAGGAGGCGGGACTCGGCACCACCAACGGCATTGAGGTCAGCCCGGATGGACGCCACGTGTACGTCAATGAAAGCGTGCAGCGAAACCTCTGGGTCTTCGACCGCACGCGTGACGGGTCGTTGAAGCACCGGCGTCTGCTGCGGAAGTTCGAGGACCACGGCTTCGACGGCATGCGCTGCGACGTCGAGGGCAACCTCTACATCACGCGACCCGGCAAGGGCACCGTCGTGGTGGTCTCGCCGACGGGCAAAATCCTGCGCGAAATCGACGTGCTCGGTGAGCATCCCAGCAACCTGTGCTTTGGCGGACCGGATGGCCGCACCGTGTACGTCACCGAAGCCCACGAAAAGCGCGTGGTCACCTTCCGGGCCGATCGACCCGGATTGGAATGGCTGCGCTGGCAGTCGTCCGCCAAATGACCGCGTCCTTTCTCAGCTGCGATTGGGGCACCACGAATTTCCGTCTCCGTCGTGGGGACTCTGCTTCCGCCGGCACATCGACAGAACCGTCCGAAGTGCGCAACGATTCCGGAGCCGCTAAACTCGCCGCTGCGGGCGGCGATCGGGCCGTGGCATTCCGCCAGACGCTCGACCTGGCCCTCGCCGAGCTCAGCGCGCCCGCCGACTGGCCGGTCCTCATTTCCGGCATGGCCAGCTCCACCATCGGATGGAAGGAACTGCCCTATGCCACCCTGCCCTTCTCACTGGATGGCTCGGACGTCGTCAGCGCGCGCCTCGACCATCGAATCCATCTCGTTTCTGGAATCCGCGCCGACCACGACATGGCCCGCGGCGAGGAGACGCAGGCCATCGGACTCGCCTCGTGGCTCGGGCCGCGACTCCCTCACCGCGCCTGCTTCATCCTTCCGGGAACCCACTCGAAGCACCTGGAAATCGCGGAGGGGCGTATCATGGGGCTTCGCACCCACATGACCGGCGAGCTCTTCGACGTGCTCCTGCGCCATTCGGTGCTCCGGCACACCACCGACCCGTCTGCCCCGTTCGATCCGGATTCGTTCTCCGAAGGCGTCGACCAGGCAGCTCGCGACCCGTTGACCGGGCTGCTCTTTCAAACTCGAACGCGGCAGGTGCTATCGGGGCTGCCTGCCGCCGCGAACACCTCCTTTCTCAGCGGACTGCTCATCGGTGCGGAACTCGCCACGTTGCGCGGCGGCGATGCGGTCAACCGTGACGTGCCGATCTTTCTGGCCGCCGGCAGCGCCCTCCGCACGGCCTACGCGCAGGCGGCACGGGTGCTGGGGATTGCCGACCGGATGGAATGCGTCGATTCCGATGCACTCACGGCGCGCGGTCACGAGGTGCTGTGGCGTCGGTGGAGCACTCATTGCTCATGAACCCGGCTTCGTCCTTCGATCGCGCCCGGTTCGACGCATTTCCGGTGGTCGGCATTCTGCGCGGGTTCGCTGCGGACGTGGTGGAGCCGATGCTGGCCGCCGCGATTGAGGGCGGCTTGCGCACGGTCGAGATCACGCTGAACAGCCCCGACGCTGAAGGCCTCATCCGGTCCACGCGGGACCGCTGGGGAAATCAAGTGAACGTCGGCGCCGGCACGGTGACCACGATCGAGGGCCTTCAACGGGCAATTGATGCCGGTGCGGGTTTCATCGTTACTCCGGCCCTGAATCCCGAGGTGGTGCGCGCCTGCGTTGCCCAAGGAGTACCCGTGATGCCCGGGGCGATGTCGCCCACCGAGATTGTCGCGGCGTGGGAGTTGGGGGCGACGATGGTGAAGGTGTTTCCCGCCGACGGATTGGGACCCGCATTCATCCGCTCCCTGCGCGGCCCCCTGCCCCACATTCCCCTGATGCCCACCGGCGGCGTGACGGTGGAAACACTCCCTGCCTTCCGAGCCGCTGGGGCCGCCGCCTTCGGCGTGGGGACCCCGCTCTTCGATCCCACGCGCGCGGCCGCCCGTGATTGGAGTTGGTTCCGGGAGCAGGCGGGACGGTTTACCGCAGCGTGGGTGCTAGGCGGTTAAAGGGTTGAAGGGTTCAATGGGTGAAGCAGTTGCCTTTCGGCGTGCGGCGGCAAAGCGCAGCGACGACGCCGCTTTGGGCCCGCGGGGCGAAGAGAACCGCCGGTGAATTCGCAACGGGGCGTGGTACCGAGAATTGGGAGGCTCCCAAGTCACTCTCGCGGTTGGCGTGTCCAAAGCGGGGTGGCGCTGCGCTTCCCCCCGCACTCCGAAACCGCGCCTCGCTGACCTTCGACTTTCGACTTTCGACTCCTCAGCCCGTCACCCACCCCGGTTCAAACACCTCGGTGCCATCCTTCGGGGCACTCCAGGCCGCCCCACAGGCAGGGCATCGGTCTTCGGCGAGACGCCGGGAGCGACGACACGACGGACAGCCGGGGCGCCCTCCAGACGACTCGAGCATCCAGAGCGCGGTCACCGCAAAACCACCCAACACCGCAGTCACCACCACCCACAGGGTCGCTCGGCTTGCGGGCACTCCGTGGCGAACACAGAGGAAGATCGCCGCACCAAGCCACATCAGGCTCGCACCCAGGTATTGGCCCAGGGAGCCCGCCAATTCGCCCGGCAGCCACCGGGTCTGAGGAAGCAACACGTGCACCATCCAGTCCGCAAGCCGCAGCTCAGCACTCGGTTGGGTGGCTGCCGCCATGGACTGCACGGGAACGAGATCGCCATTCGATTCGACGCGCAACACGACCCAAGGCAGTTCCGATTTCTTGGATCCAAACCCGGGTTCGAAGGCGATGAGGATTCGTTCCGTCTTGGGCTCCTCCAACACCTTGAACTCCTGATAATCCTTCGCGATCTCTGGAAGTGTCACCCGGAGGAATGAGGAGGCATCCCGCCGCTTCACGAACACGGCCTGATCCGTTCTTACCACAAGCAGGTTGTCCCAGCGCTCGGCATCCAGCACGCGCTCGGATCCGGGCGCTTCAAAGATCTCGGTCAGCTCCCGACTCCGGCGTGAGAACGAGAAAACGGCACGCGAGGTAGGCAGAATTCCCAGGTGGGCCCGAGGCCCTCCGCTCCAGGCGGATCTGCCCACGTCAAAGCTTCCGGTTTTGGATTCGGGCACCGCGGCTTCCCTGGCTTCGAAGAACCCCTGCGGTCCCAGAACGCCGACTTGTCGAAACGAGCTTCGATCATAGCCGAGAACGCGGTTCTGCCTTCGATCAAAGTACCAGAGCGTCGAGTCACCGGCCGCATACAGGTCATGGTCGTCGCGGGTGCCGATCGAAAAGCAGTAGGTTTCCGGATCGCGGAATCCCCTGACGACTGCCCGGGCTTTCGGAGCGACCGCGAACGTCATTGGACCCGGAACGTGGTAGGTCACCACATCGTTGCTGGATCCGACGGCAACGAAGCGTCCCGCCTCGGGCCGGACGCGGTGATAGCGCCCATCCCCACCCAGCAGATTCATCTCAACGGCGCTCGAGGATCGCCCCCCGAAGATGAAGCTGATCAAGAGCAGGAGAGGAAGCCACAGCACGTACCCGCTGAGGCTCGCCGTGGGAATCACCAAGAACTGCGCAGCCCGGCTCAGGGACTTGAACTCGCCATCGGAGACAAACGCCTCCACCGCCACGATGGTCAGTGTCAACACTCCCACCCCGCCCATGGCCATCGCAGCCACCACGGATTCGGCCTGATAGGTCATGGCGGTACCAACGATCGCAGCGCCCAGGGGCACCAGCCGAATCCCGAACCACGGCGCATTCCGAACGGTCAGCAGCGTTCCGGCAAAATAGTAGGCCATTGCCCCGAAGGCATCGATGGCGTGGGGAATCAATAGTTGCGGAATCCAGGGAGCCGGCAAATTTCCGGGTATGGCAGTCCAGACTGCGAGA
>CANGMO010000286.1 GCA_947454295.1 Verrucomicrobiota bacterium
AGTCGCATCCCCGCGCATGATCACGCCGATTGCGAGGAGTTGTTCATCGTCAGCGGAAACCTTGTCAGCGAGGGGCGACTCCTGGTGGCCGGAGACTTCGTCCACTTCGACGGCAAGACGCATCATCACGAGTTGATTTCACCTGGGGGCTGTCACGCCATTCTGGTCGAACGGACTCCCCTGCCCGCCGTCGAAGTTCAGGCCGCGATGTCTGCCGCGGGGAGCCGATAGGGAGGCGATCCCAGTTCGAACACGGTCAGCTCGGGCCGGCAATTGAACCGCACGTTCAAGTGGAATGTGCCAATGCCGGGATTCACATAGAGTTGACCCGCCGGTGTCTCGAAGGCGCCCAGATCATAGCGCCCGGTCAGCGACGGTTTGATCAAGGCGCCAATTCCCGGAATTCGCACCTGCCCTCCGTGCGAATGGCCGGCCAGAAGAAGATCGGCGCGCACGCCCTGCAGGAACTCCGCCCACAGCGGATAGTGCATCAGCAGCAGGTTGAACGACTCCGGCCGTGCGATTACCGGACAGGGCAATCGATCCGCACCGGTGAGCACGATTCTCCCCTCAGCAAGCAGGACCTGCTGATTCTGCAGCCACGCGCCTCCGTTCGCCGCAAACGCGCGACGCGCCACGCCAAAATCCGCACCGCTCCAATGATCGTGGTTCCCGGGAATCCCGAACAGCGGGGCGCGGATCCCGCGAAGAATCTCCACGGCCGGCTCGAAGAATTCGGCCTCCTCAACCAGGTCGCCGGTAAAGCAGGCGAAATCCGGCGCCAGCCGGTTGATCTGGGCCACCACCCGGTTCAGGTAGTCGACGTCGCCCCGGAAATGCACATCGGTAAAGTGAACAAAGCGGTGCCAAACCGGCCCGGAACCCAGTCGAAGCCGCCGGATGGCGAGCCACTCCGGCTCCACCAGCCATGCATCCGTCCCTGCCATGGCGGGAATCGCCCCGGCCATTAGGCCCAGGAAATGTCGCCGCTTCAGCTTCCTCGATTGCATTCACACCATCAGACCACATCGCACCGGGAATGCTCAAAGACCGCGCCAACGGATTCACCCGGTGATCAACGCTCCCGGGAATCCGAAGGTATCGCTTCGCGCCGACATTCAATGGGAATTCTTACCATCCCATCCACTCGACAACGGGATGCCGAATCTCAAACACTCCTTGTGACGCGTGAGAATCGCCCTCGAGCCCAAGTTCATCATCGAGACCGCCGAGCGCCTGAAGCGGCGGGTTGCCGAGCGTTTCCCAGGCTCGGGATTGTCTCGGGTCGCCGACTCGGTCCTGGAGATCGCGCGCGAAGCCGACGCGCGGAGTTCCGAAATTGCCAAGCCCTTGATCCCCCTGCGCGTTGCGGCCTGGCTGCTCGGCATGGTGCTCGCTCTCGGAATCGGAGCCGCGTTCATGAAGGTCCGCGTCGTCGGGTCGATCGGGAACATCGCGGAGCTCCTTCAAGGGGCCGACGCAGCCGTCAACCTGGTTCTGCTGCTCGGCGCGGCAATCGTCTCCGTCACCAAGCTCGAGAAGGCCCTGCGCCGCAAGAAGGCGTTGGAACTCGTCCACGAGCTCAAGTCGCTGGCGCACGTCGTGGACATGCATCAGTTGACCAAGGATCCGGAAACCGTGTCGGACGATGCCCCGCGAACCGAGTCCTCTCCCACGCGCACCATGACGCCCTTCGAGCTTGGCCGGTACCTCGACTACAGCAGCGAGATGCTTTCCGTCCTCGGCAAGATCGCCGCAATCTATGCGCAGCGCATCGACGATCCCGTCGTGCTGGAGGCGATCGACGGCGCCGAGGATCTCACCACCGGTCTGTCGCGCAAAATCTGGCAGAAAATCGCCATCCTCAGCGAGCACGTCAAACCGGGGAGGTAGGAGGGGACGAAGTCCAAAGTCCAAAGTCCGCGGGGTTCGGGAGGCGAAGGGGCAGAGCATCGGTGAAACAAAAACGCCGGCCAATCTGGCCGGCGTGATTCGAGGAAACGGGTTGAATTACAAACCCGGCGGATTCACCCGCTCGCCGTCCATCTGGTAGATGCCCACCAGGTAACCGTTCTCGCGAATGGCTCCCACCTTGAGGGTTCCCTGCAGGGTCACAGCCTGATCCATCACGGGCTTTACGCCCTTGCTGGTCATCTTCACCGACACCCACTCGTTGATCTTGGGCACGGCGCCATAGCAGCACATGGACTGGTCGCGCATGATCAGCAACTCGGTCACCAGACCGCCCTCCACCTTGAGCGGAAGCATGAATCCCTTGAGGGAAACGCGACGACCGTTGAAGGCCTTCACCTCGGCGGGGATCTGCTGGTCGGGATCCTTCAGCAGCGCCGAATTGGTGGCGCCGGCATCCTCCGGCACGTCGTACTTGAAGGCGCTGAGCTTGTCGAAGCCCACCGTCGCGAACGCCCCGTCGGTTGCTTCCGACGCGGCTGGCGCGGATTTTTCGGCCGCCGCAGGCGTCCCTGGCTTCAGCGCCTGGATCGGTTCGCCCCGGGCGGGGGCAGTCACCGGGCGGATCGGTTCACCGCGCACCGGCTTTACCGCATCGGCACCGTGGAGGGATGCCACAGTCAGTCCGGCCAGCATCAGTCCGCCGAGCCATCGTGGCGTGTCGCCCAGCATCGAGACATTGCAGAAGTTCATTCGTTGCCTTTCGGAAAATTGAAGGAGATGTCGCGGTAGGTCTTGCCTCGAACGGTAATCTCCGCGAGGCGCGCGTCAAAGCGGGGAGTGGACTTCAGCCAGTCGGCAATTCCCTCGAACTGGGAGGTGTCCCCCGCCGTTTCGCCGGTGGCGGGACTGGCTACCGCACGGAGCTCCAACACCTGTTCACCCGCCCCGGACCGCACGATCAGCCGTAGCGAAGGGGCCGCGATGCGGATGAACTGTTCCAATTCACCATCCAGCACATAGCCCGTGAGCCGGCCGGCCGCGGCATCCAGCACCAACTCCACATGAAACTCCTCGTGTCCCAATTCCACCGCGGTCCCGCCGTGCGGAGCCACATGCTCATGATGGGCAGGTGCGGTGGCAGGCGCGCGTTCCTCGGAATGACGGCCGCATCCGGAAATCCCGCACGCCAGCAGTCCCACCGCTGCGATCAGCAGGATGCCAACGAGCCCGTGGCGGAAGCCGGAGGGGGAGTTCGAAGGAGGCTGGAGGTGCATCGGGACGAAGCAGAGGGGGGACTAAGATTACGATGACGATTAAGAGCAGGAGAACGGACAGGGAGCGACGGAAATTGCGCGGTCAGGATTCGGGGGAAAGTCCTTCCGCGACATCAGTTCGATAGGCCTTCACGGCGGGGATGACTCCCGCGGCCGCCGAGAGACCGATCATGGCCAGCGGCGCCCAGAGGAAGACGGCATTGGGGGCGAGCGGATCCAGCACGACGCCGGTCTGGGCCCGAATAACCCAGGCAACCACGGTGAGAATCACCAGATAGACCCCGAATCCAATGGCCATGCCGAGCGTGGCCACGGAAGCCGCCTCGAGGACGATGGCGCTGAAGATGGTCTGACGGCGCGCCCCCAGAGCGCGCAGGATCGCCAGGTCGCGCTTGCGGGCGCTCATGGAGTTGTAGATGCCGGCCAGGACAGATCCGGTTGCCACCAATGCCACCAGCCACGCCACCAGTTCCAGCACCCGGTCAAACCAGCCAAAGCGCTCGAACAAATAAGCCACCTGCTCTGCAATGGGCCAGGCGAGGGTCAGGCGATTTCCCTGCCGATTGTACAGCAATTCGAGGGGTTTGCCGGCAATGGGCGATCGCAACCGGATGAGCACCGCGCTGACGTCGGTCGCCGCATCCGGATTGTGTCCACTCATGTTCTGCAGGCCAGCCAACGGGATCCAGATGACACGATCCACCGGGGTGTTGGAGGGCTTGAGGATGCCCACCACGACATAGGTGTCCTGGTGTTCCGCCTTGGGATCAAAGTTCAGCCCGTGATACGGGTGAAACGAGTCACCCACCTTCAGACCCAAACGCCGCGCCGCAAAACTGCCCACCAGTGCCTCGCGATAGCCGTCTTCAAACACGCGCCCGCCATCCTCCACCGCGAACTTTTTCCCGGCCGCGTACCCGGCCTCGGTGAACATGGACGGCAGCGTGCCCACCAGGCGATATCCCTGGTAGTTGTCGCCAACCGCGATCGGAATCGCCAGCGCCACGGCGCGATTCGAGGAAAGATCGAGATAGTCGTTCCAGGGCACATTTCCCGCCGAGGCCTCCAGATGGAAAATTGCGTTTAGAACCAATTGAAGCTTGGAACCACGGGCACCAAG
Organism: Verrucomicrobiota bacterium; assembly: GCA_947454295.1. Taxonomy (GTDB): domain Bacteria; phylum Verrucomicrobiota; class Verrucomicrobiia; order Limisphaerales; family UBA9464; genus CAIVQB01. The sequence continues at coordinate 4,309 of CANGMO010000286.1, forward strand.
GACCGCATCCCAGCCGCCGGTTTGGCCCGTGAAGGTGTCGTGCGCCTGGCGTTTCACCACCCAGACCGACATG
>CANGMO010000287.1 GCA_947454295.1 Verrucomicrobiota bacterium
AGTTCCGTGCCATCGCTTGCACGGAGGCACAGGGTGGTCAGGGAGTCTCCAGTAGTGCCGGTGACCACAATGCGATCGCCCCAGACCACCGGGGAGGAATTCCCCGGCGGCAGCTCGATCTTCCACGCTAGATTCGTCTCGGACCCGAATTGAATCGGCGGATGGCCGGTGCCGAGGGACCTGCCCCCGGCACCCCGAAACTGCGGCCAGTCGGCGGCGGCTGCAGCCACGGTCATTGCGAGCGTCAATGCCGCGAGGATGCGGAAACCGTGGCGTGGATTCATGGCGCTGGAGGAGTCGGTGATCGGTTACTTCGCCGAGGTGGATTCGAGGAAGGCGAGCAGAGAGGCCAGTTCACCAGGCGTCAAATTCGCCACCAGCCCCTCGGGCATGATGGACTGCTCCAGCTTGTGGCGTTCGGCGATGTCGCCCTTTTCGATCACGGTGGAGGTGCCGACGAGATTGCGCACTTCGACGGAATCGCCGCCTTCCTTCACCACGAACCCGTCGACCTGGTCGCCGTTCTTCAGGGTGAAGCTCTGCGATTCGAACCCCTGCGCAATCTTGGCGCTGGGTTTGAGGATGGACTCGCACAATTCGGCGCGGCTGTAGCGCGTGGCGATGCCGCCCAGCATGGGGCCCTTCGGGGGTTCCTTGGAACTCAGGGTGTGACAGACCGAGCAGCCTTGCTTGAGGAACAGCTCTTGACCCACCGCGGCATCACCTTTGGCGGCGACAGCGCGCGCGACCACATCCTTGAAGGGGAGCGAGGCAATGGTGGTGGCGGCGGCGCCGCTTCCGGCATCCTCCGCGAGCCGCTGTTTGGCGTAGCGCGCGGCCGCGGCGATTTCGGGATTGGCGTCCGACACCCGCGATTCGATGTCGGATCCAAATCCGCCGGCGCGCGTGCGACCGATGACGCCGAGCAAGGTCACGCTGGTCTCGGGATTCTTCCACAGCCGGACGATGGCATTGGTGGCCTCACTCCGGCGTCGTTCGTCCTTGAGCACGGGGCTGGTGGCGAGATGAGTGAGGACGGTGGTGCCGAGGACGCGGCGCGCCGGGTCCGCATCCTGCGACAACTTGGCGAAGGCGCCGACGGCTGAGGCATGACGCAGGTCGCGCGTGAACTCCTCCCAGACCGCGGCCAGCGTGCCGTCGATGGGGGAGGTGTCCGCACGATGCGGGTTCACCGGCGCGATGGCCTGAAAGGCATCCAGCACCGCGGGCCGGCTCTTTTCAACGAGGCCGGCGAGCAGGCGCAGGGCGCGGGCGCGGGCCGGCGGCAGTTCCTTGGAAGACGAGGCAATGGCGGAAAGGGCGCGCACCAGTTCCGGTGAGGCCGGAGTTTTGGGCGAAAGCAGCGAGGCGATCACATCCATGCGGGCCGACGTGTCGTTGCCGGCCTTGGCGAGGATTTCATCGGTCATTCCCGGGAAGGACACCTTGGTGCGGATGAGGGACGCCACCTGCTGGCGCGCTTCGTCGCCCGAACTCGCCGCGAGCCGCGCACGAAGTGCCTTCTCAATGGTGTCGCTCTCCGACCAGCGCTCCGGCTGATAAATGGGACCGCTGGTATCGGGACGCGTGCCCCACCATTGCTTGATGCCGGTGTACGCGGCTTCGCGGGTGTCGAGCCGGCAGAGCGTCTGGAAGATTCCGAGACGCAGGGAGGCATTCTCGGTGCCGAGCCGGTTGATCAATCCCTGCACCACGGCCGGTTCGTACAGCGCTTGGAGTACGCGCAACGCGCCCCGCTGGATCTTAGGACGCTCCGGCGAATCGATCGGGGAATCCAGCGCCGCGAGACACACTTCAGCGGCCTTGAGCGAACGGAGCGATTGAATCGCGATGTGCGAGACGACGGGATCCGCATCGGCGGTGTGGGGCAACAGGGCGGCGGCGGCCTCCGGTTTTCCCAGCCGGCCGAGTCCGGTGGCGGCCTGCAGCCGGACGCGAGGGTCACGGTCATTCAGGGCACTGATGAACGGCTTCACCGGGACGGACGCGACCAATCGGAGATCATCGGCGAGGGCCTTGAGGGCAAACTCGCGGAGTCCGGGTCGGTTCTTGTCGTCGGCCATTGCGGTCAGCCGTGCCGTGGAATCAGCGCCCGCCAGCTGGCGTAGCGTGAAGACGGCGGCCACCTGTCCGCCCGGGTGAATTCCCCGCAGGGCCAGTTGCGCGAGCCGATCGATCACCTCGGAATTTGGTCCCCGGTGGAGCAGTTCGCGCTGCGCCGCGAGCCGGAGGACACCGCTGCTGCAAACCAGCAGATCGAGCAATTGATCGGTGTTCTGCGTGGCGAATTGCGGCACGGTGAAGGGCTTCAATCCCTTCGGGGTCAACCGAACCAGGTAGCCCGCGTTGGGGCCGTTGTAGGTAAACGTGGCCCCCTCCCAGCTCGAAACAAACATGTGGCCGGCGCCATCGACTTCCATGTCGGTGGCGCGATTCATCTTCAGGAATGTCTTGGTATCCGCCTTCCATCCGGCCCCGTTCGGCGTGAGGGGATGCAGATCGATCTCTCCGCGACCCCACTCCACCGAGTAGAATCCCTGGCCCCACGGGGCGGGAATCAGCGCCTCGTCGACGTAGATGGAGCCCACCGGGGATCCGCCGCCGTAGTCGATCATGGTGGGAATGATCTCGTCCGCAAAGTTGCGGAAGAGGGACGGGTATCCCATTTGTGCGCCCACCGGATTGAAGCTCAGGCGGTCGTTCCAATCATCGCCGTCGTTGGTGTTGTCGCGCGTGAAGAGGTCGAGCGTGGGCGCAATGGCGACCGCCAGGATGTTGCGCGTGCCGGTGACCACCATCTCCATGCCGGAGCCATCGGGACGCACGCGCAGGATGCCGCCGCCGCGGAGCGACAGGCTGCGGCCGTCCTTGCCGACCGCCTTGGGGGCGCCGTAGTCGCCACAGGCGATGTAGATCCAGCCGTCGATGCCGAGGCGGATGCCGTTGATGGTGTGGTCGGCGCCGCGTGCGCTGAGTTCAAAGCCGAGACCGGTGATGAGATCCTCCTGCTCAGTGGCCGCCCCGGTGTGGCCCGGATCGCGATAGGCGGTGAGGGTCGGCGGATGCATCACGTAGAGCGTCCGCGTGCTGCCGTCCCAGGCGACGCCGCGCGGGCTGTCCATGCGGGCAAACGTGGTGAAGCGGTCGGCCTTGCCGGTGCCCTTGGTGTCCTCGCACAGCACGACCCGGCCACGGCCGGTCTTCTGATCGAGCGACCCGTTTTCGTCGCAACCCACGAACAACGAACCGTCCGGGGTGGCAGTGAGGAAGATGGGATAGGAAATGTTGGGCGGGGACGCAAAGATCGTGGCATCGAAGCCCTCCGGATGAGTGAAGTGTTTCAGGAGTTCCTCATCGGTAAGCGGCGTGCCGTTGTCGCCAAAGACCGTGGTGAGTCCGGCGCAGAGCAGCGCGGCGAGGGAGGGCAGGGCGAGGGAGAATCGGGAGGACATGGAGGAAGGCGAAAGGACGGGGCGATTCTTGGACAACGTGTGGGTGCTGGTCGAAAGGCTCCATCGACCGAATGGCTTTGTCCATGAGCCTTTCATTCAAGCGCGTTGGCATTCGGCCATGCCGGGTGGGGCTCGGCTCTTGACAGTGCCAATCCAATCGGGCGGGGTTGCCAAATGGCCCGCAGATCCCAGTCGCGTCAAAACAGAGGCTTCACCCTCATTGAACTGCTGGTGGTGATCGCCATCATCGCCATCCTCGCGGGAATGCTTCTGCCGGCGCTTGCCAAGGCCAAGGCCAAGGCGAACGAAGTCTACTGCCTCAACAGCCTCAAGCAGATCGGCCTCGCCTCAAGTCTCTACAGTTCCGACTACGGAGCCCGGCTGCCGCTCGTGAAGAATTGGGGGCGCGCCTGGGGCAGCGACCACGCGCTGCGATCCGACGACGTTTGGTTGCCGGAACTGCTTGAGCGCTACCTGACCCGCAACGGCAACAAGCCCACCAACTACACCGCGAAGGTGGTGGGCGTTCCCACCCAAGGGATCTTCACCTGTCCGGCGGGAATCCGCGCCAAGGATGCGTCGGTAGCCACGCTTGCCAATCTGCTTCGCGACAACGATCACGTGACCTACATCTGGAATCACATCTATCTCAAGAAGGACGGGAACTACGAAACCAGCAAGCCAGTCACCGGCCGGCGCGACTCGGATGTGACCTCGCCCTCGCGGGCCGTGCTGGTCTGGGAAATGCCGTACTGGAACTGGGACCGGTCGGCGCATGGCACCAAACTCAATCTGGTGTTTGCCGACAACCACGCCGGGCCGGAGCGGCGTCAGAAGGACGAATACGACTGGTGGTCCTATCACAGCCGCCGCGGCTGGGATGACAACGACCTGACCGGAA
>CANGMO010000288.1 GCA_947454295.1 Verrucomicrobiota bacterium
GCCTCGGTGTTCGACGGATCGGTGTATGTCTCCGGCATCTATAAGATCACGCCGCAGGTATCGAGCTACGTCACCTACGATCTCGTCAATGCGGTGTCCGGCAGCGCGAACTTCGGAGGCGTGGACGGCACGGGCGGCAATTCCCGGCTGAAGCGCTCACTTTCCACCGAAAGCGAGCTCGTGGAAGTCGGTTCGAAGGCGAGTCTGTTGAAGAACACCGTCTTCCTCGGAGGCGCTCTCTTCACCCAGTCTCGCCTGGCCCCGCAGCTTGCCGGTCCTCCCATCGGAATCGACACGCGCGGCATTGAGCTGGAAGGCTACTACCAGCCCAATCGCAACTTCAATGCGAGTGCGAACCTGACCGCGCAGGAAGCCTACCAGGGCGACACCGGATACCAACAGACCGGCAACTACCTGGACGGCTATCCCACGACCTTCATCCAGGACGGCAAGCCCGGCACCGGTGCGGGCAGCCCCAACTACAACTTCACCCCCCGAGGCAAGGTTCGGGCGGCCAGCGTGCCGAAGTTCCTCTTCAATGCGTATCTGACCTACCAGTTCGACAACGGATTCGGTGCGAGTTTCGGCCCGCAGGTCCAGGGCAGCCAGTGGCAGAACCAGCAGGGCACGTTGATCATCCCCGCCCAGTACTCGATCAACGCCTTCGTGTTCTACAAGCAGCCCAAGTGGGAGGTGCAGGTCAACTTCTTCAACATCACCGACCAGCGCAACTGGACGTCGATCGACCCCGGCTTCGCCGGCAACGACGTGATCTACGCGGAAATGCCCTTCCGTGTGAGTGGTCAGTTGAAGTTCAAATTTTGAGTGTTGCTGCGTGTGTGTGCACCCTCCGTCCGCGCAAGCGGCGGAGGGCTTTTTTCAACCTGCGTGGAAGTCGTGACGAATTTCGCATGAGCCTCCCTTCCTCCCCTCCTCGCTCCCGTTCCAGCACCCTGGTTGGGTTGCTCTGGTCCCTGGTGTTGATTGTGGCTGTGGCTGGATGCGGGAAAAAGGACGGTGCCCCGACTGCGTCCTCCACACCGGGGGCGGCCGCGGGTGCCGGTGCCGCGCCCACCCTGCATTTCATCCACGACTGGTATCCGGAGCCCGAGCACGGCGGGTATTATGCCGCCCAGCTCAAGGGGATTTGGAAGGAGCAGGGGATCTCGGTGGACGTCCTGGTCGGTGGGCCAAACTCGGAGATCGAGAAGCGAGTTGCCCTGGATCCGTACGGCCTCGGGATCGTCCGCGGCGATGCGGTATTCATCGCAGCCGAGCGAGGTCTCCCGGTCATCGCGGTGAACGCCTACTTCCAGCACGACCCCCAGGGCGTGATGGTGCGGGCCGATTCACCGATTCATTCCTTCGCTGATCTGGATGATCGCGATGTCGCGATGCAGGTCGGCGCGCCATGGCTGATCTACCTGCAGAAGAAGTACTCGCTCGCGAAGCTCCGGGTGCGGCCGGTCACAGGCAGCGTGGCCAACTTCGTGAAGGATCCCAACTGGATCACCCAGGCCTATCCCACCAGCGAACCGTACTACGCCGCCAAAGAAGGGGTTCCCGCCCGGGTGTTGCAGATTAGTGAGTCCGGATTCGATCCCTACCGGGTGATTATTGCCAACAAAGAACTGGTTGCGCGTCATCCCGAGCTCGTCGCCAAGTTCAGCCGGGGGGCCTACCTCGGATGGCAGGAGTACTTTCGCGATCCCCAGCCGATCCATGACCATATCCTCAAGATCTCCCCGGTCATGGAACTGGGCGGGATGCGCTTCAGCTATGTGAAGATGCGTGAGCTGCGGTTGGTGGAAGGCGACGCCGCCAAGGGCGAGTCCCTCGGTGCGTTCGACCCCAAGCGCTGGGAGGATCTCGGAAAGATCCTGGTGGATTTGCGGGTGATCCAGAAACCCATTCCCCTGTCTGAGGTGGTGACCTTTGAGTTCACGTCGAAGGCGCTGGGCATCGAGGGAACGCTTCCGAAGCCCGTCTGGACCGAGGCGCCCATTCCCGGCCGATGACCCACCGTGTGTGGTGATGACAGAACCCTGAACCCTCCTGAAGCTCCGGACATGTCCGATTCCCGCCGCCTCCTCATTCGCAATATCGGCCATCTGGTCACCATGGATCCGTCGCGTCGCGTGCTGCGGGACGCGTGGGTGCTGGCCGAGGATGGATTCATCCGGGCCCTGGGTACCGGCGCGCCTCCCCGGGTTCGCGGCGGGGAACGGATTGATGCACGGGGTGGCATCGCCACGCCGGGGTTCATCAACACCCATCACCACATGTTCCAGAATCTGGCCCGGGCGTTCGGGCCGATCTCGAACCTGCCGCTGCTGCCGTGGCTTGCCGGACACGTGCCGCTGTGGCGCGGATTCACCCCCGACGCCCTCGGGGTGGCGACCCGTGTGGCCTGCGCCGAGCTGATGCTCTCCGGGTGCACGATGACCAGTGATCATCACTACCTGTTCCCGCGTGACGGAAGCCAGATCATGCTCGACGCCGGATTTGAGGCCGCCGCCTCCATGGGCATTCGTTACGTCGGCTGCCGGGGTTCGGTGAATCAGGTCAGCGACATCATGCCCAAATGGGCGACCCAGGACCTCGATGTCATTCTCGCCGACTGCGACCGCCTCGCAGGGCTCTATCATCAGAGCGGACCCGGAGCGATGGCGCACGTCGCGTTCGCGCCCTGCACCGTGTTTGGATGCAGTGGGGAACACTATCGCGAAACCGCCAAACTGGCGCGACGGCACAAGGTTCGTCTGCATACGCACTGCGGTGAAACGATTCCCGAAAATCGTGACGCCATGGAACGTCTCGGTAGCCGCCCGTTTGCCTACATGGCCCGTCACGAATGGGAGGGGGATGATGTCTGGCTCGCCCACGGAATTCATTTCAACAACCGGGAGGTTGCGCATCTCGGCCGGACCCGCACCGGCGTGGCACACTGCCCGTGTTCGAACATGCGGCTGGGCTCCGGCGTGTGCCGGGTGAATGACCTCCGCAAGGCGGGAAGTCCGGTCAGCCTCGGGGTCGATGGCTCGGCATCCAACGATTCCGGCCACATGATGAACGAAGTGCGCCAGGCGCTGCTGCTCACCCGGGTGATTCACGGCGCCGAGGCCATGACCCCCATGCAAGCGTTGGAGCTGGCGACGCTGGAGGGGGCAAAAAACCTTGGCCGGTCGGCGGACCTGGGATCCCTCGAACCTGGAAAATGCGCGGATCTCGCCATCTTCCCTCTCGAGGATCTGTTCAGCAGCGCAGCGGAGAACCCGGTGGACGGCCTCGTTTTATGCCACGCGCGGACAGTGGACTTTCTGGTAGTGCACGGACACGTGCGGGTTGCCGACGGGCGGCTGACGGGAGTCGATCTTGATCGGCTCCTCGCGCAGCACGGCCGCGTTGCCCGACGGATCCACCAGGCCAAATCCCGATGACAGCGCCCCGCATGTCCAACTCACGGATCCTCACTCTCCTGGCCGCCTTCTGGCTGGCCCTGCATTCACTCCCGGGGGCGACCCCGGTTCGATTGATCACCGACTGGTATCCCCAGCCCGAACACGGCGGCTTCTATCAGGCGATGTTGAAGGGCTACTACCGGGATGCCGGCATCGACATTGAAATCATGCCCGGCGGCCCCAACACCTTTGCCGTGCAGCGCGTGGCGATGGGGCGGGCGGAGTTCGGCATGGGGAGTGGGGATGACGTCCTGACCGCCAATGACCGCGGCATTCCGATTGTCGCGGTGGGCATGACCATGCAGAACGACCCGCAGGGCGTGATGGTCCATGAATCGTCTCCGGTCCGCAGTCTGGCCGATCTCGAGAACCACACCGTCGCGGTGGTTCCCGGCACCGCGTGGTTCCCCTACCTGGTGCGCAAGTACGGGTTCAAGAATCTCCGCGAGGTCCCCCACACCTTCAGCGTGGGAAGCTTCGTGAAGGATCCGAATTACATCCAGATGTGCTTCATCACCAGCGAGCCCTATTTTGCGCAGTTGCAGGGGGCGCGTCCACGGGTCTTGTTGATCCGGGATTCCGGATACGCCCCCTACCGCGTGTTCTTCACCCGGCGTGAGTTCCTGCAGAAGAACGAGGCGGTGGTGAGGGCCTTCGTGGGGGCGAGTCTCCGGGGCTGGCGGGAGTATCTCGCTGACCCCGCCGCTGTGAACCAGGAGTTGTCGCGTCGGAATCCGGAGCTGACCAAGGCGAAAATGGAGTACTCCGTTCGAGTGCTCGCGGAACAGAAGTTCGTTCTCGGCGATCCGGCAAAGGGTGAGGTGCACGGGCGGATGCTCGCCACGCGCTGGCAGGCCCAATACGACCTGCTCCGTGATCTCAAAGTGATCCGCGGTGACTTCAAGCTCGCC
>CANGMO010000289.1 GCA_947454295.1 Verrucomicrobiota bacterium
CCGTCGAAGGCGGCGGCGTTGTCTTGGCGGGTTCCATGAAAAAAAAGGAGGCTGAAAGTGGTTTCCAGCCTCCTGCAATCGAATTTTAACCGCTTAGTAGCTGGCGCGGATACCGAGGAACACGCGGTTCCGGGTGTATCCACGGGCGAGGAGGTTCGAACCGAGGTCATCGTAGCTGTACGAGGCCTCCGCCGAAAGGTTCGCCGAGATCTGGTAATCAAGTCCGCCACCAATGGTGAAGAAGGTCTCACCCTTGCCGTCGATCGTCGCTCCGCCGCCGTGGAACTTGGAGTCCTGATACTGGGCGTTCAGGTGAGCTCCGAGCTTACCGGTGATCTGATGACGCAGCACGCCGTAGACACCCGTGCTCTCCTGATCCTGAACGACGTCGCCCGAGAAATTCAGGTCAATGTCGGTCGCATTGCGCTGGTGACGGACACCAATCTGAAAGCTGCTGCCGGGGGCGAAGGCGTACTTGAGGTTCGCATCCGCGTAGGGCGAGGTTTGATTGTAGCCGAAGGCGTTATAATCGTACTTGGTGATCTGCGCACCCGCACGAACAGCGCCGGTCAGGTCCGGGCTGAAGGTGTGGTCGAGGCCGCCAAAGAAATAGTGGGACGTGTTATCACGCTTAACCCCCTTGCCGCCGACCGTAAACAACGCGTCGCTGTAGTTGACAGAGCCGTACTGGTAGCCAAGCACACCCACGGTGAGCGGGGCGATCTGGTAGCGGAGATTGAGGGAGGGCAGGTGCTCAACCCGGTTCAACGCGGCCTTATAGACCACATTGTCATACTCGTAGTAGCCATTGTGGTAACCCACCACAGCGCTCCACAGCGGGGAAATCTGGTAGGTAACGCCAATCTGAGCCTGATTGTTCAGGTTGTTACCCTGAGTACGGAAGACCAAGCCAGAGAAGAGCTCCTGGGGCTCACGGGTCACCGCGAAGGCATCGCTGACCGACAGCGAGAGGCGCTCGTTGAACTCGTGCTGCAATCCAGCGTTGACGACATGACCCTGATCCCAAGCGTTGTCCGCCTTCGAGGTGTCGTAGTACTTCGCGCTGTAGGCGTAGGACAGATTGACCGAGGTCGCGTCGAACTTGGCGGCATAGCTCAAGGTCGGGCTGACTTCGAACCCGAAACTGTCAACCTTGGCAGGACCGTTGGGACGGGTGTAGATGTTGTCGTCGTAGAAACCACGAAGGGAAGCGCCGACGGACCAAGGCTTAACGCCTCCTTCCGAGGCGGTTGCAATACCTTGAATGGAAAGGCTTGCAGCCCCAACGGACAACATTCCTGCAGTGCGAATGAACTTGTTCATACAGAGAAAGACTTTGAGCGCTCTATGGAGGCAGACGATTGACGAGCTTATTGGCATGGATGTTGTAGAAACGGAGGGAACAAGTGTCAACACACAAATCCCTAGCGGACGGCCGCTTCGGCATGAATTCGACGGTTTTCGGGGGTTTCCGGCTCGTCTGACCCGTCGATTTCCCGAACGGCCGCTTGGGCGCGCACCATCCGAGCGTACAGCCCAGCCTCGGCGACCAGGCGGTCGTGGGATCCACGCTCGACGATTTGGCCATGATTCAGCACCAGAATCTGGTGCGCATGGCGAATGGTGCTCAGGCGATGGGCGACCACGAAGCTGGTACGCCCCCGCATGAGGTTTTCAAGGGCCTCCTGAATCCGCCGTTCGGTGGCGGTATCCACACTCGCGGTGGCCTCATCGAGAATGAGGATTGGTGCATTTTTCAGCAGGGCGCGCGCAATGGTGATGCGCTGTTTTTCGCCCACGCTGAGACGCACTCCCCGCTCGCCCACGCGGGTGTCATAGCCTTCGGGAAGCCGATGGATGAAATCGTGGCAGTTGGCCGCGCGAGCCGCGGCATCGAGGTCTTCGATCGTCGCGTCGAGACGACCGTAGAGGATGTTTTCGCGGATTGTTCCGTTGAACAGGAATGGCTCCTGGCCGACCACGGCAATCTGCGAACGCAGGAAAGGCAACGGGTAATCCCGGAGATCGCGTCCATCGATGCGAATCACGCCGGCCGAGGTCTCATAGAACCTAGGGAGCAGCTGCACCAAGGTGGTTTTCCCGGCACCCGTTGGTCCCACCAGGGCGATCATTTCACCGGGCTCGGCGCGGAGATCCACCCGGTCCAGCGCCGTGCGGCCTTCGGCATATTGAGCGCAAACCCCGTGATACTCCACGCGCCCCGTGATGCGTGCCGGAGTCGCCCCCCCGGAAGCCGCTGCCGCCAGTCCCTGCGCTTCCACCGGAGTGTCGAGGATGTCGAAGACTCGCTCGCCGGCCGATCGGGCGCTTTGCAGCATTTGATTGAGGGAATGCAGCCGGCCGACCGGTTCGTAGAACAAACTGAGGTAGAGAACGAATTCGATAAGGGCGCCGACCTGCATCCGGCCCTCGATTACCAGCCGTCCCCCCACCCACAGCACCAGCACCAACCCCAGCGCGGACGCGCAGGCCATGGCGGGACTGTACCAGGCCCACACCTTCATCACCGTGAGCGTGCCGCGGCGCAGGGCGTCAGCACGCTCTTCAAAGCGGACGTCCTCATGCGCCTCGCGGCCGAAGGACTTGATCTGGCGCACGCCCTGAAGGTTGTCCATGAGCAGCGCGTTCATGGCGGAGCTGGCCTCTCGCTGAGCCCGGTAACGCCGGTGGGCGGTCAGCGTGTACCAGAGGGCGCCGCCCAGAAGAATGGGAATGGGAACCATGGCCACCAGCGCCAGCATGGGCTGGTTCAGGAACAGCAGAACGGCCACACCCAGCAGGGCGACGATGGCCACCACGCCCTGCTCGGTGCCGTCGATGAGCAACCGCTCCATCGCCCCCACATCCTCCAGAACGCGGGTCATCAGATCACCGGTGGCCCGGTGATCGAACCACGACTGCGGCAACCGCTGCAGATGTCCGTAGAGCTGGCGGCGAATGTCGAGAATCACGCGCTGCTCAAAGATGTTGTTGAGGCGGATGCGCAGGGAGTTGAAGGCATCGCGCAGAATGAACGCACCCAGCAGTGCCAGGACCACGGGAGTCAGCAGATCGGCGCGGTGCTGACCGATCACCTGATCGATCACCAGCCGGGTGAGCTTCGGGTAGCTCATGGCGGCGGCCTGCGACAAGAGGGCGCAGGTGATGACGCCAATGGCCATGCCCGGATAGGGTCGAAGATACGCGCCGACGCGCCGGACCACCTCGAAGGTGGATCGGGTTTTCACCCGGAGCGAAGGGTCGGTCGGCTGCGCCTGGATATGTCGCGACATGACTGCCAGTGGTTAGCCCAGGAACGCCCGGCGTACAAATCCGAACCCGGTCAATCGATCTGGAAGCCGGACGCTTCCACCGCAGCCGACCGGCGGGTACGGTCTGGCGCGTGAACCGCATTCGCCTCCTTCCGGAGCAAGTGGCCAACCAGATCGCGGCCGGCGAGGTTGTCGAACGACCCGCCAGTGTCGTGAAGGAACTCGTCGAGAACGCCCTCGACGCGGAGGCCACGCGGGTTCAGGTCGAGATCGGCACCGGCGGACGTAGTCTCATCCGCGTGACCGACGACGGTGTGGGCATGAGCCGGGACGACGCGTTGATGTGCCTCGAACGTCACGCAACCTCAAAGCTGCGGCGGGCTGAAGACCTCATGGCAATCGCCACCATGGGCTTTCGCGGCGAAGCCATTCCCAGCATTGCCAGTGTCAGCCGCTTCACGCTCACCACCCGGGAGCGGGAATCGCAAAGCCCCGAAGCCACCCAGGTGATCATCAATGGCGGGAAGATCCTTGAAGTGAAGGCGGCCGCCTCGCCGGCCGGCACCGCAGTGGAGGTGCGCCAGCTGTTTTTCAATCTGCCCGCCAGGCGGAAGTTTCTCCGCACCGAGGAAACAGAGCGGGCCCACATTGAGCAGTACCTCACGCTCGCCGCGCTCGCCTGGCCATCGGTGGGATTCACGCTGACCATCGACGGTCGCCAGGCCTGGCAGTTCCCGGCCGTGCAGGGCGCCTCTCCGGGCAACAGTCTGCTGGGCCGGTTGCGTCAGGTGCTGGGCAACGACCTGCCGCTGCTCCCCGTGGACTTCACCGCGCAGGTCGAGGAGGTGGAGGACCCCGAGGCCCCCACCCTCGGCAACCGGCCGGCCACTCCACTGCGAGTGTGGGGATTCATCGGTGCACCGGGCGTGTCGCGCAGCACGCGTGCGGAGCAGTTTCTGTTCGTCAACCGCCGGCCGGTGGAGAATCGCGGACTCAATTTTGCGCTGCTGGAAGGATACCACACCGCGCTGATGAAGGGGCGCTATCCGGTGTGCTGCCTGTTCGTTGAACTCGATCCCGCCGCGGTGGAC
>CANGMO010000290.1 GCA_947454295.1 Verrucomicrobiota bacterium
AGCGGCCGATGGCGGCGCGGTCGATGGTGATTTGAACCTGTGGCTGCCCCAGCAACTGTTCGCTCCCCACGTCCGCGGCGCCCTGGACCTTCTTGAGCGTCTCCACGATCTGATCCGCGACCGCCTGCAGTTTGTCCGGGTTGTCGCCAAAGATCTTGATGCCGAGCTCGCCCTTGATGCCCGAAACGGCCTCGTTGACGTTGTCCTCGATCACCTGGCTGAACTGAACGTCGAGCCCGACAATGGCATTTTGGAGCGCGGCGTTCATCTTGGCGACCAGCCCCTCGCGATCGGTCGCCGTCTTCCACTGGTCGTGCGGGAGGAGGTCCACGAACAACTCCGCGGTGTCGAAGCCGTTCACATCCGTGCCGTCATCGGGACGACCGATCTGCGACACGATGGTTCGCACCTCCGGAAATCCCGCCAGGGTCTTGCGCACCTTGGCGGTGTAGGCGGCGGAATCGGTCGGGGAGATCTGCTGGGGATAGTGAACGCGAACCCAGAGCGACCCTTCGTCCAGCTTGGGAAGGAATTCGGAACCCACGAAGGTGAGCAGCACGGCCGCAGCGCCCAGCGCGGCCACCGCCGTTCCCAGAACCCAGTAACGCGCCAAGAGGGCGGCCTTGAGGAGCGGCTGGTACACCGCCAGCAGGCCCCGAACGAGCCACGACTCGTGCTCGGCAATCTTCTTCCGCACCGCCACGCTGGCCAAAACGGGCACCAGCGTCAGGGCCAGCAGCGTGCCCATCACGAGGGCGAAGGTCAGCGTCAGCGCCATCGGACGGAAGATCTTCCCCTCCACGCGTTGCAGCGTGTAGAGCGGGATGAAGGCGGTGAGCAGAATCGCCTTGGAGAACAGGATGGGCCGTCCCATCTGACGCACCGCCTCGACGATCAACGACGGCAGCGACTGGCGGCGTTCGCGCCGCGTTTCCATGAGGTGCAGGAGATTCTCGATGATGACCACCGCGGAATCCACAATGATGCCGAAGTCGATCGCCCCCATGGAAATCAGGTTGGCGGGGATGCCCTTGAGATCGAGCAGGAGAAAAGCCCCCAGCAGCGACAACGGCACCACCGCGGCGACGACGAGGGCCGACCGCCAGTTGCCCAGGCCGAGGAACAGGATCAGCACCACCAGCACGAGCACGATGCCCTCGACCATGTTGTGCCGCACGGTGTGGAGCGTGCGCTGGATGAGTTCGGTGCGGTTGTAGTGGGGCACCACCTGGACACCGGCGGGAAGATCATGGGCGTTGATCTCCTCCACCTTGGCCAGCACGCGATTCAGCACCTCCAGCGCATTCTCCCCCTTGCGCAACAGGACAATGCCCTGAACCACATCCTCCTGATCCGCCTCCCCGGGGATCACCTTGCCCACCCGGCCGAGGCGCGTCGCATTGGCGATGACCACCTGGCCGATGTCGGCAATGCGGATGGGCGTGCCGTTGCGCGTGTCGACGGCAATCGCGGCGATGTCCGAGGGATCGCGAACGAATCCCAGTCCGCGCACCACGTACATTTCGGAGCCATGCTCAATGTAGGAGCCGCCGGCATTGCGATTGCCGTTGGCCAGCGCCGTGAACACCTGCTGCAGCGTCACGTTGTAGGACTTCAGCTTCACCGGATCGACGCGCACCTGGTACTGCTTGGTCGGCCCGCCGAAGCCGACGATGTCGACCACGCCGGGCACGGTGCGGATCTTCCGCTCCACCACCCAGTCCTGGAGCGCCTTCAGCTCCACCAGCGAATATCCGGACGGCGCCTTGAGCGTGTAGCGATAGATTTCGCCCACCGGCGTGGCATCGGGCGACAGACTCGCCTGCGCGCCGGACGGCAGGGATACCGCAGAGAGATGCTGGAATGCCTGGTTGCGAACGAAATCGCTCTGCGCGTTGTCGTCAAACACCAGCGTCACGACCGAGAGACCAAAGAGCGAGATGGAGCGCATCGACACCCGCCGCGGGATGCCATTCATCTCATTTTCGACCGGAATGGTGATCAGCTTCTCCACCTCCTCGGCGGCATGGCCGGGAAAGAGGGTGATGATCTGGATCTGGACGTTGGTGACGTCGGGATACGCCTCCACCGGCAGCCGCTGAAAGGCGCTCAGTCCGGCCCCGATGAACAGGACCAGCAACGCCATCACGATCATGCGGTGGCGGAGGGAGTAGTGGGTCAGGGTGCCAATCATATCCGAGCTGGGGAAAAACAGACCTGGTGCGTCCGCGGAGAATCGCCACCACCGAAGGGCGTCTGCGGTCGATGACGCCCCCGGCGGAATGCCGGCGGCATCGGAAGATGAGGAACCAACCGCGCGGAATCAGCCGCCTTCCGGAGTTTGCAGCAACTGCTCGAGCAGCAGGGATCCGTCGGTCACGACACGTTGTCCGGGCTGGACCCCTTCAATCAGCAGGACCTTCCCGTTGCGCTCCGGCCCCGCCTTCACCTCACGCCTGGCGAAGATTCCCTGCCCCTCCTCGACGAACACGAAGTGACGCTCGCCCTTGAGGTACACGGCGCGGGCCGACACGTCCGCCCCACCGCTCTTTCCATCGGAGTAGATCTCCGCAGTAACGAACATCTCCGCCTTCAGCTGGCGGCCCGCGTTGTCGACGCTGCCGCGGACCTTCACGGTGCGGCTGGCGGGATCGAGGAAGTCAGATATCAACTCCAGGCGGCCGGAGAATTCGCGTCCCTGAACGGTGCGCGAACGGAGCGTGAACTTCTGCCCAACGCTCAAGAACGGAAGGTCGGCCTCGTTGGCGTCGAGCAGAATCCAAAGTCGCGACGGATCGGTGACCGTGAACAGCGGCGCGGCCTGGCGGTCGGTGCCGGCGAGCATCTGATCGGGCCGGATTTCCTGTCCGGGATTCAGGTTTTTTTCCACGACCACGCCGTCGAGCGGGCTGCGGAGTATGTACACCTGGTCGACCGAGTTGGTATTGCCATCATAGAACGCCAATCGCGACTGGGTGCGTTGCAATTCCGACTGGGTGCGCTGGTAGTCGGCCTCCGCGGCTTCGACATCCTTTTGCGGGGCCGCGCCATGGTCCAGGAGCTCCCGAACGCGCCGGAGCGTGCGATCGGCCAGGGCGAAGTCACCGGCGGCCCTGCGCGCCTCGGCCTGGGCCTGGCCGTAGTCCGCCGACGCCACCGTGGCGAGCGGATCCCCCTTCTTCACCGCTTGTCCCGGCTCGGCGAGAATGCGGATCACGCGACCAGCAAACGGCGTGAACACCCGCACCGTGACGGAATCATCCCACGCCAGCCGGCCATTCAGGCGGATGGAAGCCGTCTGCGACGGCGCCGCGGACTCCACGGCGAGCGATCCAAGCTTGGGGCTGTCGGGACGTATCGTGACGCGATCGCTGGCCACCTTGACATCGCTCGGCGCTTCCTCGGCGACCTTGTCGCGGTGGCATCCGGCAGCCAGAACGAGACCGGAGAGCAGGAGTGTGGGGAGTAGTTTCATGGCTTGGAAGCAGTGGAAGTCTGAGCGGGAAGAAGGGATTCGGCGGCGAGGACGGCCGCGGCGGCTTGGATTGTCTCCGACGCGGCCTGCGCCGCCGCGAGGCGAACTTCGTTGTCGTTGCGCTCGGCGGTGAGCAGATCCAAAAGCGATGCCCCCCCCTTCTGGTAGGCAAAGCGAACCGTCTTCGCGATCTCCGCCGACCGCGGAAGAATCTGCTCCAGGTAACGCTGTCGTCGCTCGCGCGCCGCCGCCAGGGAGCTGCGGGCTGACACGACATCCGCCGCCGCAGCAGCCTCGGCCTGTCGAACCCGGACGGCGGCCTGCTCGCGCGCCGCCGTGGCGGCAGCGATGGCACCGCGATTTCGATTCCAGAGTGGCAGCGGGAACGAAACTCCAAAGCCCACCGTGTTGGGTTGATCCGCCGGTTCGCGCTCGTATTGGACAAGGAAGGTGGGATCCGGAATACGCTGGGCTCGCTGCCCCTTCAGATCGGCGGCCGCCTTGCGTTCATCCGCGCGGACCGCCTGGACATCCGAACGACGCGCCACCACCGAATCAATGGTCGGTCCGGCACCCGATGACGCTTCCGCAACGGTGGCGCTGGCGAGAACATCCAGCCCCTCGTTCAGCACAATGGTTCCTTGGGCGGCGGGTTCGCCGAGAAGGATTTCCAACTGGATCCGGGCGGCACGGGCATCGGCCTCGCTGCGACGTGCGTCCAATTCCAGACGGTCGGCCGCGATGGAAATCTGATCCCGATCCGCACGGGAAATGTCGCCGGCTTTGAGCCGCACGTCCGCGATGGACAACTCCTTGCGCAGCGATTCGGCGGAAGCGTTCAGAATCCGCACCTGCTCGGCGGCCAGCACAGCCGCCGCATAG
>CANGMO010000291.1 GCA_947454295.1 Verrucomicrobiota bacterium
AAGATTCCAGGCTGCGCGTTCTCGGTGCGGGTCAGCTCGGATTCCGGCCCTTCGAAGCAGATGGTCGACAGTTTGTATCCCAGCGTCGCGTCGGCCTGGTCGAACAGTGCCTGCGCCTCGGGAAAGGCCGCCGCGAGATCGCGACCCATGCCCACGGATTGTGCGCCTTGACCGGCAAAGAGAAGTGCGGTTTTGCTCATTACGGAGGGTCAGCTTACCCGGAATGCGTCCACCGGATGAAGAAGGAATTCACTGGCCAGGAACAGCCACACGATCCGGTCGCGGACACCGCCACAGGGTCGGGCGGTGGTCATTCCGATCCGCAACCCGAGGGAAGCCGTTGTTGTCCACGCACAGCCAGATCGAGTCCTTGTCGACGGCCAGCCCCTCCACAAACCCGTACGGATACGGATGCGCGTAGGCATTGGCTTTGGAGGTCTCCAACTCGAGATAGTCGTACTGGGCCTGCACCACCCGGCGCGCCGGATCCACCCGCAGCACGCAGCGACTCTCCCGGCACAACACCCAGAGCGAGCCTTCGGCCCAGCAGAGATCGGTGTAGTGGACGTCGCGGGCGGTGACGCCAATCGGGCTGATCTGAAAACTTCCGCGAACCTGTGCGGTGGCCAGGTCCACTTCGATGATCCGTCCGATTTCCCGCTCATTGGCGACGTAGAGCGTCTCACCGCCGACGGCGATTCCCTCGAAGCTCGCATTACGATCCGAGCCGAACCACCGCTTCACCGGACTCCAATCGATGGGCAATCGCTCCACCTTCCCGGACACCGGATCCTGGCGCACGATCCAGCGGTCATTTTCCTCGCAGACGTAAATCCTGCCGGCGTCATCCCGTGCCAGCCCCTCACAATCCCATGGTGCGGTCTTTTCCGCCGCCATCGGCGCAAGACGCTGCGCGGTCAGCCATCCTGTCGACTTCAGCGTGGCGTGGCCCCCTTCCCCGAGTTCAATGCGCCAGACACCCGGGGTCTTGTCGTTCACCGTCAACAGCGACCCATCGGGCCACAGCAGCAATGCGGATGCATCAAACCGCGCACCGCCGGGGAGCTCCAGATGCCAGGTCCGCTCCGCCTTCAGGGTATATCGCGGCGTGGTGGAAGCGGTCTTGCCGCTCTTCAAAGGAGCCGCGTCCGCAGTCCCGCTCCGCACCGCGGCAAGAGCCACCAGGAAGGCGAATCCCCACGTCCTGCCCAGACTCAAAAGCCGGCTCCCGATCATCATGTTGCCACCCTCGTTCTGGAGGTCTTTGGGCGCAATCCCCGAGACCATCTCCTAAGGCCAGAAATGCGTTTACACGCGACACGTTCGCGTTACGGTCAGGCAACGCGACACCTTTCGCCATCCCATGGGCACCGACATTGATCTCCGGCGCGAAGCGCGCGCTCTTCTGCAGAACACCACCCTCTACCGGGAGTTTCAGGCGGAGAAGGAAGAGATTCTCAAACACAAGTGGATCGAGTCCGAGAAGCTCGGCTACGACATCGGGTTTGAGCGGGCACTTGTGGACTGGATCACGCACCATCGCGCCGGATGGCGTCGCGCCCGGCACTCGGCGGCAGGGATGAATTGACCCAGGCCTTCCTCCCCGCCCCTTTAAACCCGGCCTGCGAGCCGGCAAAGGCGCAGTGAGTCTCCCACACCTTCCAGCCCTCCACCCCGCCACTCCGAAACCCGGGAGGCGGCAATGAGTGGAGTGCTTCTCGACGGGGCCACGCTGGCCCGCACCCTGACTCGCATCGCGCACGAAATCGCCGAGCGCAACGGGGCCTGTCACGACCTGATCCTGGTCGGCATTCAACGCCGTGGCGCCGTTCTCGCCGAACGCCTCGGTCCCATCCTGTCAGGCATTGTCGGCCATCCGGTTCCGGTGGGTGCCATCGACGTCACGATGCACCGCGACGACCTGGACTGGCGGTCGCTACCCCAGCTTCGGCCCACCCAGATTCCCGGGAACATTACCGGCAAGACGGTGGTGCTGGTCGACGACGTTCTCTTCCACGGTCGCACCATTCGCGCCGCACTGGATGCCCTGACCGATCTCGGGCGTCCGCTGAAGGTGCAGCTCGCGGTGTTGATTGACCGCGGTCACCGCGAACTGCCCATCCGGGCAGACTACGTCGGCAAGAACATCCCCACCTCGCTGAACCAGCGCATCAAGGTGCTCCTCGTGGAAGACGGGGGCACCGACACCGTGACCCTCGCCGACCCCGCATGAGCCCTGCCCCGACAGCCCAACCGTGGAACCGTAAGCACCTGCTCGACCTGCAATCCCTGGGCGCGGAGGACCTCACGCTCATCCTCGACACCGCGCGGTCGTTCAAGGCGATCAATGAACGCGCCATCAAGCGGGTTCCCCCGCTGCGCGGCAAGACGGTGATCAATCTCTTTGTCGAGCCCAGCACGCGCACGCGCATCAGCTTTGAACTGGCGGCCATGCGTCTAAGCGCCGACGTCATCAACTTCTCCGCCGAAGCCAGCTCTCTGAAGAAGGGCGAGACGCTGCGTGATACGGTTCGCAACCTCGAGTCGCTGAACGCCGACGTCATCATCCTCCGGCACAGCGCCAGCGGCGCACCCCATTATCTCGCCCGCTTTGCCCGGGCGCACATCATCAACGCCGGCGACGGCGCCCATGAGCATCCCACGCAGGGACTGCTCGACGCCTTCACCATCCGCGAGCACAAGGGGCGCATCGCCGGACTGAACGTCACCATTCTCGGCGACATCCTCTTCAGTCGCGTGGCGCGCTCCAACATCTGGGCCCTGCTGAAACTCGGTGCCAACGTGACCCTCTGCGGTCCGCCGACTCTGGTTCCAAAAGTCTTCGAGCAAATGGGCTGCCGGGTGACCTGGAACCTCGAGGAGGCCCTGCGGGATGCCGACGTGGTGAACCTCCTCCGCATCCAGCACGAGCGCCAGCGGGTCACCATGTTCCCGAGTCTCGGCGAGTATACCGCGCTGTTCGGGCTGAATCAGGCGCGGATGAAGTGGGTGAAGCCCGATGCGTTGATCATGCACCCCGGGCCCATCAATCGCGGCGTCGAGATCGAGGGACACATCGCCGATGGGCCGCAGTCGGTGATCCTGGAGCAGGTCACCAACGGTCTCGCCGTACGTATGGCGGTGCTCTTCCTCGTTACCGGTGGCCGCGCCGACGAAGCCGGTTGATCGTCAGACTCCCGCTGTCCCGGAGGACCGGAGACACTCCCAGAAACAAAAACGCCCGGGGGAAACCCGGGCGTCTTGCATTCATTCAGGCGAAGGGCGGCACCGCACTCCGTCCGAATTACCGGCCGATCACACGACGGTGGCGGCGATGGCGGAATCAAGGGCCGCCTTGAGATCCTTCTTGGATCGAAGACCGACCACCTGACCAACCACCTGGCCCTTCTTGAAGAAGAGCAGCGCCGGGATGCCGCTGATGCCGTACTTCACGGCGAGCTCCTGATCGGAATCCACGTTGACCTTGCCGATGGCGGCGCGGCCGTCGTACTCGCCGGCCAGTTCGTCCAGCAACGGCGCAATCATGCGGCAGGGGCCACACCATTCCGCCCAGAAGTCCACCAGCACGGGGACCGGGGAATTGACGACGGTTTCCTGAAAGTTCTGACCGGTGATGGTCTTGATCAGCGCAGAGGCCATGGGGAATTGGGGAACTAAAAACGGTGAGCTGGAACGCGACAGAATCGGATCAGCCGACCTTGGGGGCCTGCATGAAGATCACGACAGCAACCGCGATGCCGACGGCAACGCCAGCGAAGGCGAGACCGATGTCGATGCCGCTGATGCCGGCAGCGGCGCGGGCGGGAGCCGGGGCCGGGCGGGCGGGAGCGGGAGCCGGAGCGGCGGGCGCTGCAGCAGCGGCCGGCTTCGCGGGAGCCGCAGGAGCGGCAGCGGCCGGGGCGGCGGAGGCGGCCGTCGCAGCGGAGGCGGCGGCGGGAGCCGGGGCGCCACTGGCGGCGGGAGCGGGAATCTTAATCGACGGGCCACCTGCGGGCTTCGGGGGCAGCGTGATGCGAACCGTCTGCTTCTTCTGAGCGGAATCCGGAGCTGCAGCCTTCGGGGCTTCAGGAGCGGGAGCGGGAGCAGGAGCCGCTGCCGGGGCGGGCGGAACGGGAGGATTGGACTCAGACATAGGTGAAATGTGTCCCTCCACGCTAGAGAGGCACCTGCGTCGAGTCAAACGGATTGGCGCAAAAGCCGGGCAGCCAGCAGCTCACGCCGACGCAACATCCGGGTGTTCACGCCGCAAAAAAGCCGACCCCCGTTTCCGGGGATCGGCCTTGAAAAGCCTGGGTTCGAAAACCCGAGTGTGGCTTGGACTTAGTAA
>CANGMO010000292.1 GCA_947454295.1 Verrucomicrobiota bacterium
AGATTCGCGAAGCCTTGGTGACCACCACCGGTGGGGAGAGGGAGGGGAACCATGACGTGCCTGTTCTAAACAGCCAGGTCGCGCTGTCAGGTGGAAGTTCATCACTCAATTCCACCCTGTGTCGCTTTGGTTACGTCGTTCCGGGACGCGGATCGAACAGCGCGAGGATGCCGTCGAGTCCGGAGTGGTTGAGCGCGACGCGCGCCTGTTGCTGGACCACCGGCTTGGCGCGGAAGGCCACGCTGAGTCCGGACACGGCCATCATCTTGAGATCATTCGCGCCGTCGCCCATGACGATGGTCTGGCGCGTGTCGCATCCGGAGGCGTCGCACACTTCGCGCACCTTCCGGGCCTTGGCGTCCGCATCGACGATGTCGCCCAGCACCCGGCCGGTGAGTCGCCCCTCGCGGGTTTCGAGGACGTTGGCGAGGGTGACATCCAGTCCGAGGCGCGCGCGGAGGCGTTCGGTGAAGAAGGTGAATCCGCCGGAGACCAGCAGGGTTTTCCATCCGGCGGAGCGCGCGGCGGCCAGCATGGTCTCGGCGCCGGGCGACAACCGGAGACGTTCGTCATAGACCTGCTGCAGCCGGGACTCCTCGAGTCCTTCCAGCAATGCGACGCGGCGACGCAGCGCGGACGGGAAATCCAGTTCGCCACGCATGGCCGCCTCGGTGATCGCAGCGACCTGCGGCTTCACGCCGACCAGATCGGCGATCTCATCGATGCACTCGATGGTGATCAGCGTGGAATCCATGTCCATGCAGACCCAGCGAAACTCCGACGGACACAGCGGCGCGTCCAGGCGCGTGCCGTCGAGCCGGTGTTCCCGGCAGTAAGCCGTTGCGGCATCCACCGTGGTTACGCCCGCGAGGCGCACCGCGTTGGCGCCTGCGGCATGGGTGGCAACGGCGCCGGTATGGCGCACGAGTTCCTGGATGTGGGCGGCAGTGAGGGCCGGGCCCTGTACGACGAATTCCATGTTCCGTAATCGGCCGAGAGGCTGAATGGCGTGGCCCCGGGGGAGCAATGGCGAACTTTGGTCCTTGATCTCGGCGGGCCGCGTCACAGCCTTCACCGCATGTCATCGAATCCCCGGGTGGCCGTTCTCGGCACCGGATCCCTAGGCAAGGAACACGCGCGGATCTACGCGGAATTGGCCCGTGAAGGGGTCGTGGAGTTCACGGGCGTCTACGACGTCAATCCCGAGGCCGCGCGTCTTCACGCCGGCAAGCACGGGGTGCGTGCGTTTGCCAGCGTGGAGGAGGCGGCTGCCGCGTCCGATGCACTGAGCGTGGTGACCCCGACCACCACCCACTTCACCCTCGCGCGCCAACTGTTGTCGCAGGGGCGTCATCTGCTGGTGGAAAAGCCCATGACCGACAACGCTGCCGAGGCGGCCGAGCTGGTTGCGCTCGCCCAGGCCCAGCGGGCGGTGCTGCAGGTCGGGCATGTGGAGCGCTTCAATCCGGTCTTCACCTATCTGGAGAAAGTCGCCACCGAGCCGCGCTTCATCGAGTGCCACCGGCTGTCGCCCTTTCCCGCCCGGAGCACCGACATCGGGGTGGTGCTGGACCTCATGATCCATGACCTCGACGTGGTTCTGGCCTTCGTGAAATCGCCGCTGGTCTCGGTGGATGCCGTGGGAATCCCGGTTTTGAGCCGCAGCGAGGACATCGCGAATGCCCGTCTTCGCTTCGCCAACGGCTGCGTGGCCAACCTGACCGCGAGCCGCATCAGTCCCGAGCGCATGCGGAAGATCCGCGTGTTCAGCAGCGGCGCGGAAACCAGTTACATCAGCCTCGATTACCGGGCGCAGGAAGGATTCATCTACCGCCTCGCCCGTTCGGATGAACCGGAAAGCTCGCTGCTCCAGAAACTCACCGCCATGGCGTCGCGTGACTCCACGGTGGTCAGTGAATTCGCAGGAAAGCGCATCGTGCGGGAGCCGGTGCCGATCACCAAGGACGAGCCTCTGAAGCTGGAGCTCGCCTCCTTCGTGGCGTGCGTTCGCGAGCGTCAGACGCCGCGGGTCACCGGTGCGGAAGCCAAGGCCGCCCTCGACGTGGCGTTTGAAATCACGCGACAGATCAATGCCGCGAAGGGTTGATCGCCAATCCGGTGGCTGATGCAGGACTCACCCGGGGAGGAAGCGGCCGCTTGTGCGGCAAAAAACAAAGAAACCGTCGGGCGACGAAGCACGACGGTCGATTCCGGGGACGACGGGGATTCGTCGCGTTATTCCGTCTCCGAGACCTGAAGCGGTTCCGCGCCGGTCGCGGCGCCACCGTTCTGCAGCTCGTTCCAGCGGACGGCCTGACGGACCAGCGCTGCACCGTCTTTGAGATTGAGCTTCGATTTGATGTTGGCGCGGTGCGCGTCAACGGTCTTCGGGCTCAGGCGGAGGCGTTCTGCAATGGTCCGGGTGCTTTGCCCTTCACCGAGAAGTCGGAAGATTTCAAACTCACGGTCGCTCAGCCGGTCGAGCATCAGATCCTTGCTCGAGGTCGAGAGCGCCTTGCGCCCGAGGTTGCCCAGGAGTTCCGACGAAACCCTCGCACTGACAAACACGCGGCCTTCGAGAACTGCCCGGGTGGCTTCCAGCAGACGATCGCCGCCCGCCTCCTTCATGACGTAGCCGCGGGCACCTGCGCGCAGCGTCCTCTCCGCGTAGAGCATCTCGTCATGCATCGAGACCACCAGCACCGGCAGGTTGGGATCGAGGGCATGGAAATCCTTGAGCACCTCCAGCCCGTTGCGATCGGGAAGCCCGAGGTCGAGGACCACGATATCGGGCTTGATGCGCGACACCATGCCCACGGCGGCCGCGGCGTTGCCGGCCTCGGCGACCACTTCCAGGTCGGGGGTCGAGTTAAACAGCAGCGCCAGACCGGCTCGCATCAGCGGGTGGTCGTCCACCATCAGAATTCGCCGCTTTCCCGCAAGGGAGGGCACAGGAGAGATATCGACGACTTTCATGGCTGGTTCCTGAGTGGGCTGGCGTCCCGTGTGCGACTCGGCCGGAAAGCCAGTTGCATCTGGAGAGTTGTCTGCAATTCGGTTCAACGACTCGGACTAGGGATGGTGTCAACAAACTGCAACCTAGGACGCCATGCGCCCCTGTCCGTCCATCGACTTAATCCATTTACGCCGAATAATGAGCGCGGTCAGTTTGTAGCAAGCGTATCGGCCCGGGGGAAGAAAAACTTAAAGAAAATCCCTAGGGATGCCCTAGATTCCTTTCTAGGGGAGTACGGCTAGATCGTGGCCTTCACTGCGGCTGCAGCGAGCGTTCTAAGGCTCTGCAATTGAGAGCCATCGGCCGAAAAGTTTTCCGGCGCTAGCCAGCCTTTGAACCCTACCTCGAGGCCTATCCATTCCTGATTCAGAATCGAGTACCAGGCGGTATCTCGACTACGCCCCTTGTAGACCAAGGCCTGGCGAAACAGCCCTTCGAACTGGAATCCCAGGCGCTCCGCGGCGGCACGAGAGGGGGCGTTGAGGGCATCGCATTTCCACTCCACCCGACGGTAGCCCAGCCGGAAGCACTCCCGGATCGTCAGGAAGATCGCCTCCGTGGCCATCCGGGTTCGTTGGAGGGCCGGTGAGAACGCCAGGTGGCCGATCTCGATCGACCCGGCTTCCGGAGTGATGCGCATCCAGGAAATCCAGCCGAGCGCTTTCCCGGAGTCGGGATCGAGGATGGCGAGGAACAAGGGGTCGGCTGCGGCGGCCTGCGCCCGAATCCAATCCGTCAGCTGTGACTCTGAGGAAAATGGTCCGTAGGGCAGGTAGGTCCAGGAGGCGTCAGTGGGCTTCGACGACCACGCCCGCCACAGGTCGGCGGCATGTTGCTCCGCATCGAGTGGTTCCAATCGGCAGTAGCTCCCGTTGAGGGCCGCCCGGGCTGGACGCGGTGGCGGCACCCATTCCGGCAACGCCGGGCCGATGGGTTGTCCCCACTCGTTGACGCGGTGGGCGGGGAGTTCGGCTGAAGACATGGTGGGAGCCGTGGTGGGGGCGAAGGGTGGAAGGCTTCAGTGGCTTACGAGGTACTTCAGGAGTTCAATGCGCTCTCGGTCGCCCATTGCTTCAAGGATTCCCTCCGGCATCAGCGACCGTTCGCTGGTCTCGCGGTGTTTGATGTCCGCCTTGGGGATCACCACGGTCTCGGTGAGGGTCTTCAGGGAAACCGCGCTCGGTGTCTCGGAAGCCACCAGCCCGTTCCATGCGGTACCGTCGCGGGTTTCAATCAGCGTGAGTTGAAAATCCGCGCCGATGACTGCATTGGGATCCACCACATTCTCGAGGAAGTAGCGAATTCCGTGCTGTCCGGCTCCGGTGAGTTCGG
>CANGMO010000293.1 GCA_947454295.1 Verrucomicrobiota bacterium
GAATGCCAACTGAACCCGCGGTCATCGGTTCGCGTCAGGGGTGTCCCAATTTCAACTCATGCGCGGGTTTCCAAAGATTTTTGTGGCTTTGGAAAGTTCGTTTGGTACTTTGCGCGGCCTTCGTTCCTGCCCGCCATCGAAGTCGATGGAGTGGACATACGAAGGATCCAACGCTCGAATCACGTTTCGTCCCGTGAGTTCAAACAAGAATTCGGCCAAAAAACCGGCACCGAAAGCTCCCGTCCGCGGTAAAACCGTCGGATCCGCGAGTGCTGCGTCGATTCTGGGTCGCCCCATGGCCAAGCATGCCAAGGCCGGCGCTCCCGGATGGACGCCTGTGACCAAGGTGAAGCTCGAGTGGCAGAAGTTCTACCAGAACCTGCTGGATCTGCATGCCCGCCTCCGCGACCAGATGAGCGGTCTGGCCAAGGAGTCCCAAGCCGAGATGGAGAGCTACAGCCTCCACATGGGCGATTCGGGCACCGATAATTTCGACCGGGATTTCGCACTCAGCCTGCTGTCCTCCGATCAGGACGCGATCTACGAGATCGAGGAAGCCCTCAAGCGCATCGAGAAGGGCACCTACGGCGTCTGCGAACTGACCAACAAGGCCATTCCCAAGGCCCGCCTCGAAGCCATCCCCTGGGCCCGCTTTACCGTGGAAGCCCAGGCTCAGCTCGAACGCGAAGGCGCCCTCAAGCAGCGCCGCCTCGGCCAGCTCGGAACCGTCGATGCCGCCGGGGGACCGGACGGCGACGACAGCGACGACGAGCCGGATGAGAAGCCCGCCTCCAAGGACAAGGATTAAGCCTTTCCTTTGTCCCCAAAACGACTGACTTTCACTTTCAACCTTTAGTTTATGCCCCGGGAAATCGTAACCATCGAGTGCACCGAAGCGCGCAAGGAGGGCAAGTCCCCCAGCCGCTATCAGACGACACGCAACAAGAAGCTGCAGACCGAGAAGGTGGAGAAGAAGAAGTATAATCCCGCCCTCCGCCGTCACACCCTGCACCGCGAAATCAAGTAAGCCACCATGCCTCGCAAGACCAAAGTCGACGACAAGAAGAAGCGCCGCAGCACCGGTAGCCGGACCCCGCGTCCGAAGCCCAAGGTGGACTTCACTGTCGATGCGATCGATTACAAGAACGTCACCCTGCTCAAGCAGTTCGTGACCGAAAACGGCCGCATTCTGCCTCGGAAGTACACCGGGCTGCCTGCGCACTATCAGCGCCGTCTGGCCACCGCCATCAAGCGGGCTCGCCAGATGCTGTTGATGAAGTAACGCCCGAGGCGACCACACCGGCTACGGCCGGTGTTTTTTCTTGGGATGTTAATGCAATTCATTTGCAATCCAAGATCCCGAGCCTTCCTGCGAGGCTTGGCGGGATGCTGTTGGCTGGTCGTGTCGATGCTCGCGGCGGCCGAACCGGCCGCCGCTCCCCTGCCCCGCGCCAAGCCGTTGCGGGTGCTGACCACCATTGCGCCGATCTATTCCTGGACGGCATCGGTGGCCGGCGGGCTGGCGACGGTGGAAAACCTGCTGCCCGCCGACGCCGGGCCCCATGATTTCCAATTCCGTCCACGCGACGTGAAGCGGCTGGAGTCGGCGGACCTGATCCTGATGAATGGGGTGGGGCTGGAGCAGTGGTTGATGCGGACGCTCAACGCAGACGCCGCCCGCCGGACCATTCCTCGGGTGGAGGTTGCCGCAGGCTGGCCGGAATCCGGATTCATCCGCGATCTCCCTGGAATTTCCGCCGGATCGCCGGCCGCCCGGGGACACGAGCATGACCATGATCACGACAAGGGAGCCGAACACGCCGGCGAGGCGAATCCCCACCTCTGGCTCGATCCCGTGTTCGCCAAACACGCGGTCACCAACATCCTGCAGGCCCTCGAGACCGCCGATCCTGCGCACCGCGACGGCTATCGCACCAACGCAGCGGCCTATCTTGAACGCCTGACGCAACTGGATGTGGCGTTGCGCAGCGCCACCCGCGACTGGGCCGGCCGGCCGGTGGTGACCTTTCACGACGCCTTCCCCTACTTCTGTCGCCGTTACTCCCTCGATCTGGTGGGCGTCGTCGAAGAAATCCCCGGGAACAGTCCGAGCCCGCGCCACCTTGCGGCGCTGATGAAGGTCATCCGGGAACGAAAGGTTCGCGTGATCTTCACGGAGACCCAGTTCAATCCCCGACTTGCGCGCCAGCTGGCTTCCGATCTTTCAATTCCCGTCGCCGAACTGGAAGTGCTGGAAACCGGGCCGCTTTCCCCCACTGCGTACGAGGAGGGACAGCGACGCAATCTGGAAACCCTGCGCCGCGCCCTGCGCTGATCCCATGGCCGAGATTCGATTCCATCGCGCCGGACTCGCCGTCGAGGTCCGGGGATTGAAACTTCGGCTTGGCGATACGCCAGTGCTCCGCGGGGTGGATCTTCACGTCCCGCGCGGCTCCATCGTGGCCATCATCGGCCCCAATGGCTCCGGCAAGACCACCCTGCTCCGCTGTCTTCTGGGACTGAACCGCCCGGACGAGGGCGAAATCCGTCTGCTCGGTGAACCTGTGAGCGCCGCCGTCTTGCGCCGGGTCGCGTATGTGCCGCAGCGCCTGCAGCTCGATCGAAACTTCACGTTGAGCGTCCGCGAATTTCTGTCGCTTCGGCTTCAGGCGGCCCGCGGATGGATGTGGCAGGGGCATGCGACCACGGACGCCCAACTTCGGGCCGCACTTGCCGACGCCGGAATCGAATCCCTCTTCAGCCGGCCAATCGCCGGCCTTAGCGGCGGCCAGCTTCAGCGCGTGCTCATCGCCTTTGCCCTGCTCACCAAACCCGAATTGCTGCTGCTGGACGAACCGACCGCCGGCGTCGACACCCCGGGAGAGCGCTCCTTCTACGAGCTCATCACGGGGATCCATCAGAAGCTCAAGCTCACCGTGGTCCTGGTTTCCCACGACCTCTCAATGGTCTACCGCCACGCCACCCGGGTGTACGCGCTGAACGGCGTCGTCTGCTGCGAGGGCACGCCGGAGGAGGTCATGAACGCGGATTCCCTGCGCCAGGCATACGGAATCCACGTCACGCCGTATCATCACGACCACCCGCCCGGACATCACCATGTTCACTGAGGCCTACATGCAGCGGGCGCTGCTGGTCGCCCTCATGCTTGGACCGTTGTGCGGACTCCTAGGGGTGTTCGTGACCGCGCGGAGGATGTCCTTCTTCAGCGACACCGTTTCCCACGCCGCCCTCGCCGGCATCGCGGTCGGCTTCTGGATGGGTTTTCAGGATCCCACCATTCCCATGACCCTCGTCAGCCTGGCGGTGGCCATGCTGATGCTCTGGCTCCGCGAAAAAACCGATTTGCTCAACGACACGATCATGGCCTTGCTGCTGAGCGGCTCGGTCGCCTTCGGCATCGTCGTCATGAGCCTCTTGAAAGGCTACCGGGGCGAACTCGACCGCTATTTGTTCGGCGACATCCTCAGCGTCGGTCCGGTCGATGTCGGCATCGCCGCCGGGGTCACGCTGGTGGCCGGGACCTGGGTGATTCGCAATCTGAACCCGCTGGCATTGATCACCGCGCACGAGGATCTCGCGCATGTTTCGGGCATTCCGGTACGACTTCTCAACTACGCCTTCGTGCTGCTGCTCACCGTGGTGGTCGCATTGAGCATCCGACTGCTTGGCATCATCCTGGTGACCTCGCTCCTGGTGATCCCGCCAGCCACGGCCCGCAACCTGGCGCGGAATCTCCGTCAGCAGGTGCTGGGGTCCGTGCTGTCCGGCGCGCTCGGCGGCTTCGGGGGCGTCGCCGCCAGCTTCCTGCTCAACCTGCCCTGCGGTCCCTCCATCGTGCTCGCCTGCCTGACGCAGTTTCTGGTCACGCTGGCCGTCCGGGCGCTGCTGCGTCCCCGGCCTGCCGGCAACGCCCCAGGCACCCCATGAAGGATCCCTGCGCAAATCACGCTCATTCGCACCGGCACCGGCTGATTCAGCCCGCCCTCACCGAGCTTACGGATCAGCTGCGCCGCAATGCCCGGAAAATCACCGCCCCGCGCCAGGCGATTCTCAACGTGCTGCGGCGGCATCAGCACCCACTCACCAACCGGGAAATCCATGCCGCCCTCTCCGGGTTCGAATGCGACCTGGCGACCGTCTATCGCAACCTCAACACGCTGGAAGAAATGGGCATGGTCCGCCGTTTCGATTTCGGCGATGGCACGGCGCGATTCGAGCTGGTGACTGAAGGCGATGATGGCCATCACCATCATCTCGTCTGCACCCGTTGCGGCACCGTGGAAGAGGTGGAGGACTGCTTTCCCGCCGAACTCGAGGCGGA
>CANGMO010000294.1 GCA_947454295.1 Verrucomicrobiota bacterium
AGATTCTCAAGGGCACCCTCAACGATGGAGCCCCAGTGGATGTGACGGCCGAAAAGGAACGTCTCGTGTTTGTTCAGCGTGCCCCGGATGTTTCCGGCGAAACCACGCTGACCCCGGGCGCCTGATCCGCGCCTTCAGAGTTTGCATCACACCCCCGTCCTGGATTCAGGGCGGGGGTGTTGTGTTTTGAGGACGCGCAATCGCGGATGCTTGCCACGGAGACGGAGGCCCACTGGGAATGAGTTTGATCGCTGCTCGGATCCGCATTCAGCGGCCCTCTGGAGTGGACCCTTTGCGATGCAGTTGGATGTCGCCGGCGTTCAGTTCGAGACGTTCGGAATTCGTCGATAGGGCGGCGATGGGGAAGTTGGTCTGCCACGTGAGATAGGTGCCATGCTGCACATTCAGCCGGAGGTTGAGCGGCACCTCGCCCCAGCCGAAGAGCAGCGCCACCTGCTTGGCGGGAAGGGAGAAGGTTCCGTCGCGTCCCGTGCGTTCGAAGTCGGCCGCGAGCACTTGTTCCTCGCCGCCCTTGAGGAACTCTCCGGTGGAGCCACGCCACTTCCAGAGCTGACGTCCCACCCGCGCGTTGCGCACCGGGGCGCCAGAATCGGAATCCACAACGCGGCCTGTCACGTGAGGTGAAGTGTAGTCGATTCCCGGCCCGCGAAACGATTCACACCCCGCCCCGATGAGGACGAGAACTGCAGCAGCGGGAAGCAGGCAACGCATGTTGAAAAGGCTAGGAGGATTGGCGTTCCCGAACCAAGGGCGAACCGGTGGCGGAACGCAGCTTGTGGCCGGCCTCCGTTTTGGTGAATCCAGGCGTGGTGAACGATGGTGTGCGAAAAGAACGAGATGCCCCTTGCTTCGGTAGTATTCTGCGTTTAAGGTAATTGCTCCTTCGGATCGCGGGGTGGAGCAGCCCGGTAGCTCGTCAGACTCATAACCTGAAGGTCATAGGTTCAAATCCTATCCCCGCAACCAACAGCCCCAGTGCGAAAAGCGCACTGGGGCTGACCTGTTTTTGGGAGGTGTGAAGTGTATTCCGTTTACGTGCTTCGAAACGAAAGAGGGCAGCACTACATCGGGCTCAGCGAAGATGCTGCCAAGCGGCTGGAGCAGCACAACACGGGGGAATCGAAGTGGACGAAGGGGAGAGGCCCTTGGAGCCTCTGCTGGATCCGCGAAGGGTTGACTCTGTCGGAAGCCCGAAAGCTCGAGAACGAGCTCAAGAGCCAAAAAGGTGGCGAGGGATTTTATCGGATGACCGGCTTGAGCCGACGCCTGTCAGGCTCATAATCCCGCATGCGGGACCCCAGTGCGAAAAGCGCACTGGGGCTGACCTGTTCTGTTTTGGGAGGTGTGGTCTCGGTTCCCTTTGGAGTCCGGCGGGGAGGGAAGCGACTCACCGGTCTGGAGAGATCACCCGCGAATCACGGGTCGAAAGCTCCCTGCTTCGATGCACTCTCCCGTGGCGGTTCGAGGGATTCCGTCCGGGTTGAAGATGACGTTCCCAAACCGGTGTCGATGCCACCGGACTCCACAC
Source organism: Verrucomicrobiota bacterium (assembly GCA_947454295.1). Classification (GTDB taxonomy): domain Bacteria; phylum Verrucomicrobiota; class Verrucomicrobiia; order Limisphaerales; family UBA9464; genus CAIVQB01. The sequence goes on from CANGMO010000294.1 coordinate 1,550, forward strand.
CGCTTCGCGGAGCCAGGGAGATTTGTTGTCCCCGCGGCGGCTATTCCAACACGAGGCGATAAAATTGCTGACTGGCCGTCGGTGTGATCTGGGTTGAAAGGTCTCCGGATGAGTCCGCAGCCACGGTGGTGCCCTGGGTCGTCCAGGGGCCTGTCGGTGCGGGTGCTGATTCGAAGCGTGCGCGGGCTCCGACACGAAGACGTGTTTTCAAGACGCCGGTGCTGCCGTTGCGGTCCACGGAAAGTCGCGGCAGGGCCGGGATTCGAAACAATCCGCCCGCGTTTGCGGTGCCGCCCAGTCGCGTGAAGCCGTAGAGCCATCCATCGATGCCGACACTCAACGATCCCGAGGGGCTACACACCTCCGCCGTGGTGAATTGGTGCTCGGTCCGTCCATCGGTGCCATTGCGTTCCACGGAGAAAATGGTGCCGCGATCGCTGGCGCCATCGCCCGAAGTGATCACGTAGAGCCGTCCGTCGACTCCCTCGGTTACGGATCCGGACACGTACGCCTGCGCCCCGGCGCTGAGCGGCAGCTTTGTGACTTGCGACACGGCTCCACTGGGAATTGCCACGCGAATGATGGCCGTGGGGAGTTGGGGGAGCACGCCCTGCACAAGCGCGTACAGGTTGCCGTCGCTGGCCGGCGACAGGCCCGCATTCACATAGGTTCCCGCGCTGCCCAGCTCTTCGAAGTGGGTGCCGTCCTTCCGAATTCGAAAGAAGCTGGGGCCGCCGTTGTTTGTTTTCGGACTATCAGTGATTCCGTAGAGGAGACCGTCGGATGCCTCGACCACGCCGCCTTGGGGATTCTTTCCCGAGCCGCCGTCGACGCCAAAACTGAAAAGGAGCTGGATACCGGCGTCGGAGGTCACACGAAAGAGCGCTCCATTGTCAGCGGTTCCGCCGTAGATCGATACGCCATAGATTGATCCGTTCGCCGACTGCCACAGTTTCCCGTCCGCGGAATACAGCTTCGCCCGGTTCGCAATGCGGATTGCCTGGGTTCCATCCGAGGACAGTTTCGAAACTGCAATGGATGAGCTGCTGGCGGTGGAAATCGTGCCGATGTGGTAAATGGTTCCGTCCGCCACACGCGTCAGGTGACCGAACGGGGGAGCGTTCCCGGAGAGGACCTCGCTGGTGTTGGTGACCTGGAGCAGGGTGTTGAGACCGCTGTCACCGGGGCGCCAGCTCACGATCTGGTATCCAGCGTCGACGGCATGGGTGCCACCCAGAATCACGCTGCCGTCGGAGTGGATCAGTGGAGTGTCCCCTGGTGTGAATCCGCCGCCGGTGGTGCTGAACGCGTGCAGCACGGAATAGTTCGTCCCCTCAGGGCTGAGCCGATACAGCCCGCCTCCGAAGAAGCCACTGGTGAATCCCACCCAGCTGCCGTCGATCAACGCGGGACCGTATGAAGGACGCTGAACGGGATCGGTCTGGCTGAAAGGGAACTGAAAGCGAACAGAGTACGACTTGGTGGCGGGATCAAATCGAAAGACCCCGCCTTCGAAGTCCGGCGTTGGGGTCGAACTGAGGGAACGCTGGGCGGTTCCGACGATGCGTCCCGAATCATCGACACCCAGGCCGGGATTGGGATCAGCGACGCCGCCCACCACCGAGGGGAGCGTGAATTCCACCTCCGCGGCGCCGCCACCAGTGGGAATTCTGAAGAACTGGGCCGGCGAGATCGAACTGAAGAAGTGGGGGCCGGCGAGGACGTGAAACGCGTCGTCGCGTCCCTCGACCACATCCGCGACGGAAAGTTCCCAGTCCGCGAGACGGGTCAGGGTGCCGTCGGCGCTCAACACAAACATGGACGATTTCCCCATCAAGGGCTGGCCGAACCCCAGGTTGAGGATGCCCTGGTCCTGAAATCCGTAGAGCCGTCCGAGTCGATCCATGCGGAGGCGCCCCGGGGTTCCGTACGGGAATCCGGCGAATGAATGAATGACGGAAAATCCGGTTCCATCGGGGTGGATCCGGTACACAACCCCCTGATTGGACGAGCCACCCTGCGTGGTCATCCCGTACAGCCACCCCGCGCCGTCGTCGACCGCGCCAAACGACGCGTTCAGGCCGCCTGCGGGTTGATTGGTTTCAAATGTGTGCAGGAGCCGGGGATCGTTGCCCGCGTTGTCGAAGGACCACAGCGTGGTAGCGGTCGTGACGTAGATGCGGTTGGAGGCGCCGGCGCTGAGCCAGTTGCCGCCGTCGATTCGCCGGAGAACACGGAACGACGTGCCGTCGGCGTTGATCTGGAAAAGCGGCTGTCCGGCCCCTGCGCCGCTGGCGGAAGCCAAGCCGAGGTAGGTTCCGCCAGCGCCGCGAATCGGAGCTGCAATCGGGAATCCCGCGGCCTGAAGCGGATCGCCAAACATCGCCAGCGTCTCAATACCGAGTGCGTCGACCTTCTGGCAGCACCCCAGCCCCAGCATCAACAGCCCGAAGATGGCGGCGCGTTTGCCGCTTGGCCGTCCGGCGCACTGCGGTTGGCTGCGCCTGATGGTTTCAGGGCTGACTGAGAGACTGGTTTTCAATGGAATTTTGGTTTCCGCCTTGAGGGTGGAAGGCGAACGCCAGCCCACCGTTCCCATCGTCTACGCCGAAGTCCCCCCGGGGTTACCGGCCGTGAGAAATCGGATCGCCTTCGCCGGGAGCCTCGCGATACTGATCGCGCGTTTTGCGTGCGGTAAAGGCCGGTTTTTCAGGGCAGGACAGCCCGGTCGGTTGGCGCCGCATCATTCATCAACCCCATCCCCGTCCTTGGCCTTTTCCGACATCGAGCTG
>CANGMO010000295.1 GCA_947454295.1 Verrucomicrobiota bacterium
CGTCACGGGCCGCACCAGCAACTGGTCGGCGCCCGTCGAGTTCACGGCCGGCGAACCCGACGCCGCCGCCGATCTGGTGTCGTTCCTCCAAATCACCGAGGTGATGTACCACCCGCTTGATGCCGGATCCGAGTTCATCGAAGTCTTCAACCGCAACGCCACCACCTCGTTGAATCTCGGGGGCGCCCGGTTCACCGCGGGCATCGGGTTCGAATTCCCCGCCGACACCCTCCTGCCGCCGCTGGGATTTGCACTGATTACCAAGGCCGCGGACCTCGCGACCTTCCGGAGCTTCTATCACGTTCCTGCCACCACGCAGGTGTTTGGCCCCTACACCGGTGTCCTCGACAACTCGGGTGAGACCCTGACGCTCAAGGCCGGCTCGGGCGCCGCGGTAATCGCCTCCTTCACCTACTCGCCTCTGGCTCCGTGGCCGGTCCTCGATGACACCGGCGGCCGCTCCCTCGTGCCACGCGAGGGTGGCCCTGCAGATCCCGCGGATCCCGCGCACTGGCGGGCGAGCGCGACGATTGGCGGTTCCGCCGGCTTGGCGGATCCCGCACCCGAGGCGTTTTTCGTGTCCGTGCCCCGACTCCTCGCAAACAGCCTGCAAGTGCACATCGAAGCGCCGGCAGGCCGCGCCTACACACTTCAATCCTCCACGAACGCCATCGACTGGGTGCCCGTCGCCTCGCTCACCGGCCCGTCGGATCAGTCGCTGCCCCTGCCAGCCGGAGGTCGGATCTGGTTCCTCCGGGCCGTTCAACCCTGATCGAGCATTCAGGACGATGCGTTCCGGACTTTCCCCGCGATCCGATTCCCGGTCCCATCTCCGCTCTGCATGACGCGACGCGCGATTCTGGATGTCGGGACCAACTCGGTGAAGCTGCTGGTGGCGGACACCGACGGCCGGTCGGTCGTGCCGGTGTGGGAATCCAGTGAACAGACGCGACTGGGCCGCGGGTTCTACGAAACGCGGACCCTTCAAGCCGACGCCATTGAAGCCACCGCCCAAGCCGCCTCACGGTATGCCGCAGTGGCCCGGGAGCAGGGCGCGGAATCGCTGCGGATCATTGCCACCTCCGCCGCCCGCGATGCGACGAATCGCCAGAACCTCCTCGAGGCACTTCAACGGGCGACCGGAATCCCCACCGAGGTAATCTCCGGGGAAACCGAGGCGGACTGGGCCTTTGCCGGCGTGGCATCGACGCCTGGTTGGGCGAGTGACCGTATCCTGGTGCTCGACGTCGGCGGCGGCAGCACCGAGTTCGTGCTGGGGGCACACGGACAACCGGAGTTCCGGACCAGCCTCGCGCTGGGAAGTGTCCGCTGGCTGGAACGGCTCCAGCCTGGCGACAATCCCTCCGCCGAAGCCCTGGACGCCTGTCGAACCGCACTCCGCAGCTTTCTCCGTCAGGAACTCACCGGAACCTTGGGAGGGTTGCTCCGTTCGAACGGACTGCCGGATCGCACGGTCGGGGTGGGTGGGAGCACCGCATTGCTGGCACTCATTCATCAGGGATGCTCCCGATTCGATCGCGATCTGATCGAGTCGACCGTCTTCCCTGCCGAGCAGCTGTCCATACTGGTAAAGCGCCTGTGGTCCCTGCCCCTGGCGCAGCGGCGAGAGCTGCCCGGACTCCCGCCGGAGCGCGCGGATGTGATCCTCATCGGGGCCGCCATCTACGAGGCCATCCTTGACGTTTTCCAGCTGCCCAGCCTGTCGGTAAGCCTCCGGGGCCTTCGCTTTGCCGCGTTGCTGGATCAGGCCGTGAATTCGCGCTGATCGGCCACCGTCCACCAAATCCTGCAGGTTTCTGCACCCGACGAGTCAATCGTCTTGCCGCCGCCGGGGTCGTGGGACCAAATGCGGCATGACGCTGCCCTCCGGCGCCCGCCTCCTCGCCCTTGTTTTCGGCCTCGCCGCCTTCCTGGGCGACGCCTCACTCCACGCCCAGGATAAACCCATCGCGTTTGTCGGCGCGCGGATTCTGCCAATGCAGGGCGCGCCCATTGACGACGGTGTCCTGATCGTGGAAGGCGGAAAGATCCGCGCCATCGGATCGCGCGGCTCCGTATCCATTCCCGCCGGAGCCGAGGAGCGAAATGCAGCAGGCAAGGTGGTGATGCCCGGGTTGATCGACACCCATTCCCACATCGGCCTCAGCGGCGGCGGGGTGAATGAACGGTCCGGGCCGTTGAATCCGGACATGCGGGCCGTGGATGCCGTGGATGTTCGCGAGCCCAGCCTGCAACGGGCCCGCGCGGGTGGCATCACCACTGTCAACATCATGCCCGGCTCGGGCACGCTGATGGGCGGGCAGACCGTGTACCTGAAACTGCGCCAGGGCCGAGTGATCGACGATCTGACCCTGCGCACCGCGTCGGGTCGCGTTGCCGGCGGATTGAAGATGGCCAACGGCACCAACCCGCAGGGCGATCCCCCGTTTCCCGGCTCCCGCGCGAAGGCCGCAGCCCTGGTCCGTGAACGGTTCCTCGCGGCGCAGGCCTATCGCGACAAGATCGCCCGCGCCAAGGGCGACCCGGAAAAACTTCCGGCCCGCGATCTCGGCCTCGAAACGCTGGTCGAGGTGCTGTCCGGGGAACGCGTGGTGCATCATCACACGCACCGGCATGACGACATCATGACCGTCCTGCGCCTCAAGCAGGAGTTTGGCTTCCGGCTCGTCCTTCAGCATGTCAGCGAAGGGTACAAGGTCGCCCCGGAGATCGCGGCCGCCGGCGTCGCATGCTCGGTCATCGTGATCGACAGCCCGGGCGGCAAACTTGAGGCGCGCGACATGGACTGGAAGACCGGAGCCGTGCTGGAAAAGGCGGGCGTGCTGGTCGGATTTCACACCGACGATCCGGTCACCGATTCCCGTCTGCTGCTGCGCTCCGCGGCCCTGGCCGTGCGCGCCGGCATGACCCGCGACGGCGCGCTCCGCGGCGTCACCGTGGCCAACGCCAAGATGCTGGATCTGGAATCGCGCATCGGCTCACTCGAGGTCGGGAAGGACGCCGACTTCCTCCTGCTGTCCGGCGATCCGCTCAGCGTCTACACACGCATCGAGCAGACCTGGGTCGAGGGATCCAAGGTGTTTGATCTCTCCGACCCGAAGGACGCGCTCATTGCCAACGGCGGCTACGGCGCCGGCAATCCGCGCCTCTCCACCCTCTGCTGCTTTGGTAATCACGGAGGTGAGCAATGAACCTCCATCACCTTCCCTCCATGCCCAACGCGTCCCTCCGCACCTGTCTCACGGCGCTTCTGACGGCGATTGCCGCACTCGACATCGCGCAGGCGCAAATTGCCATCAAGGGAGAAACCATCCGTACTGTCACCGGCGCGTCCATCCACGACGGCGTGGTGGTCATTCGCGACGGCAAGATTGCCGCAGTTGGTCCGGCGGCGAGCACGCCCATTCCCGCCGACTTCCGCGTCCTCCAGGCAAAGGTGGTCACTCCGGGTTTCATCGATGCGCACTCCACCGTGGGCATCTCGGGCATGCTGAATCAGAAGCAGGACCAGGATCAGCTCGACAAGAGCAGCCCCATTCAGCCGGAGCTGCGCGCCGTCGACAGCTACAACGGGCTCGACCCGCTGGTGGACTGGATGCGCAGCCTCGGCACGACCACGTTGCACACCGGGCCAGGACCGGGCGCCCTGATTTCTGGGCAATCGCTGGTGATCAAATCCGCCCCGCAGAATCTGCAAACCGCCACCCTGATCGCCGATGCGGCCATCGTGGGCAACATCGGCCCCGAGGCCTTGAGCGGATCAAGGGAAAAGGCGCCCTCCTCCATCGCCAAGTCCATTGCGATGCTGCGGGCAGAGTTCACCAAGGCTCAGGAGTATCAGCGCAAGATGGGGATCGCCGATGCGGAGAAACGCCCGTCGCGCGACCTGCACCTGGAGGCGCTGGCCGGCGCGCTGGAGATGAAGAAGCCGGTGATGTTCACCGTGCAGCGTCATCAGGATATTCTCGCCGCCCTCCGCCTCGCTGAAGAATTCCATCTCCGATTGATCCTGGACGGCGCCGCCGATGCCGAGCAGGTGCTGGATCCGATCCGCAAGAGCGGCTTTCCGGTGATTTTGCATCCGACCATGGCCCGGGCCGAGGAATCGCTACAGAACTCCAGCATGGGCACCGCAGCGGCGCTCCAGAAGGCAGGCATCCTGTTCGCACTCCAAAGCGGGTTTGAAGGCTACGTGCCCAAGAGTCGCGTGGTGCTCTTCGAAGCCGCCATCGCGGCGGGACACGGACTTTCCGCCGACCAGGCGCTCGCCTCCATCACCTTCAATGCCGCGAGGATCCTGGGTCTGGACCACCGCA
>CANGMO010000296.1 GCA_947454295.1 Verrucomicrobiota bacterium
GAAGGTCGAAGGTCTAATGTCGGAGCGACGCCGTTATTCCAGGGTGCGGAGGAATTGTTCGAGGATGGCGGTGCCGCGGCGGAGGCTTTCCACGGAGATCCACTCGTCGGCGGTGTGGGCCTGGGCAATGTCACCGGGGCCAAAGACGACGCTCGGAATTCCGCCGGCAGCCAGCGGTGCGGCATCGCAGAAATAATGCACGCCCAGCGTGCGTCGGCGGCCGGCCGCGCGGCAAAGGGCCTTCACGCCCGGCAATTCCGGTGAGGTCTCGAGCGCCTCGCAGGGGGCCAATCGCAGATTGTCGAATTCCGCCGTCAATCCCGCCTTCTTCAGGAGCGCTTGAATCTCCCGCTTCACGCCAGCCTCGGTTTCGCCGGGGAGCGTGCGTCGATCGATCGAGATCACACACTCATTGGGAACGATGTTGGGCTGATTGCCTCCGCGAATGACGCCAACGTTCACCGTCGGAGACCCCAGAAGCGGATGCGACCGGCGGCGGAGGGTGGCGGCGTAGCGCGTCTCCAGCACCTCAACCACGCGGGCCATTTCCAACACCGCGTTGCGACCGAGATGGGGCGTGGCGCCATGCGCGCTACGACCCTGCGTCTTCAGCTGCAGCCACAGGTCGCCCTTGTGGGCAGTCACCACCTGCAATCGCGTGGGCTCACCCACGATGGCGAGATCCGCCTTGTCCCCGTGCTTCGCGTAATGACGCGACCCGCCCTGACCATTTTCCTCATCCACGAGACCCACAAACACGATCTCGGTGGCGGCGGGACGGACTCCCGATTTCGCCACGGCGAGCACGGCAGAGAACATCGCGGCAACGCACCCCTTGGTGTCGCAGGCGCCGCGACCGGTGAGCCGGTCGCCCTTCAGCGAGGGAGTCAGGAGCGCATCGAGATTGGGAAAACCAACAGTGTCGAGATGCGGTGCCAGCAGCACCCGATGCCGGACCGGCCCCTTTGGCGTGAGCCGGGCCAGAACGTTGGTGCGACCACGAGACACCTCCTGGGTGGACACCGCGAGTCCGGCGCGACGCGCCAGCTGCGACAGGTAGTCGGCCATGGCCGCCTCGCCGGCCCGCGGGTCGTCCGGCGGCAAAAACGCGGGATTCACGCTCGGCAGCGCGATCAGTTCCTGCAACAGGCGAAGTTCAGGGGCGGGGGCAGCCACGATGGGGAGACGCTACCAGATGCAGGCCGGGAAGGCAGGAAAAAGCCGGTCTCAGTGGCCAGTGGCCCCGCCCGGAATCCCGTTCCCATTTCCGCCGCAATCAGGCCCAATCCCGGCGCCCGATGAAGCTTCTCGTCTTTGCCCATGTCCCGCCTCCGGTGCACGGACAGAGCCAGATGGTCCAGTATCTGGTGGACGGGTTCCGTGCCGATCCGTCGCTGGGCATCGAGGTGCATCACGTCGATGCCCGCCTGTCGGATTCCCTCGAGGACGTCGGCTCGGCGCGCGGCGGCAAGCTCACCCGCCTGATCGGGTACGCATTTCAAGCGCTCCGATTGCGGTGGATGCACGGCATTCAGGACCTCTACTACGTCCCTTCGCCACCGAAGCGAAACTCCCTGTACCGCGACTGGATCGTGCTCGCGCTGCTGCGCCCGTGGTTTCGTCGCGTTCATTTTCACTGGCACGCCGTCGGTCTGGGAGAGTGGCTCGACACCCAGGCGCGTCCCTGGGAGCGATGGATCTCACACCGGCTTCTGGGGGGCGTGGCGCAGTCGATCATCCTCTCCGAATTCAACCGGCCCGACGCCTCGCGACTCTCGCCCCGTTCGATCTCGGTGGTGGGCAACGCGGTGACCGATCCCTGCCCCGACTTCTCCCGCCGCCTGGCAGCCGAACGGCGGCGACGATTCGTGCAACGACGCGAGACCGGCGGCGAAGTTCGTGTGCTCTTTCTTGCCCTCTGTTCGCGCGACAAGGGAGTCTTCGACGCCCTCGAGGCAATCGCCATTGCCAATGCCAACGGGGCAACCGGCGTCCATAGACTTCGATTCCGGCTCGCAGTGGCCGGCACCTTTCCCACGACCGAATTGGAGCAGGAGTTCGACGCCAGGGTGCGTGAGTTGAATCTGGGTTCGCGGGTGGAGCGGGTTGGCTTTGTGACCGGTGAGGGCAAACTGGCGGCCCTGCGCGACGCAGATTTGTTCCTCTTCCCGACCTACTACGCCGCCGAGGGACAACCGTTGAATTTGATCGAAGCGATGGCCCATGGCCTGCCGATTGTCACCACCCGCTGGCGAGCGATCCCCGATTTGATCCCATCTGGGTATCCGGGCCTGATTCCAATCCAGGATCCCGCCGCCGCCGCGGCGGCACTGGCGGCGCAATCATTGAATGCGGATGGGCTCGCAGAGCGCGCCGTCTTCGAACAGCGCTTCACGCTCCCAGCCCACTTGCGCACGTTGGCGGGCGCGATCCGGAGGTAGCTCCGCCGCTGCGGCTCAGCGGGCCGCCTTGGAGTCTGCGGCCGCCGCCGCCGCCCGGCGTAGGGCGCGAGCCTCGACGTAGTTGCCGAGTCCGTGGGCGATGCTGCTCTTGGCTCCCTGCCAGTCCGTCCGACCCAGCGCCGCATACAACACGAGCTTGGCCATGCGGATGATGAGCCCGGCAACCGATGGCGCGTGCGGCTCAATCCATCGCGCCGAGGCCCGAAAGTCGACGCGGCCCTTGCGATAAAACGCCTTCATGGGCTGACGCGAAATGTAGTACACGGCCGCCGCATGCACCGCGGCCACCGCCTTCCCCTGCCGCATCGAATGGACGTACCACTCGAGATCCTCGCCGCCGCCCGTCTCCTCGTCGAAGGGCATTTCCTCCCAGTCGCTGCGCCGGTAGAGCGAATTCGGATTCCCGGCCCCGAAGCCGAAGCCGTATTTGAAATCGGAGGCTTCAAAGATCGTGACCCCGCCGGGGAGCGGGCGATCGAGATCGCTGAGCAGCATCGGCCCGACCGCCGCCGAGACGTGCGATGGAAACCGGCGCGTGATGCCCTCGCGGTACAGATCGAGGAAATCCCGTCGGGTCGGAACCGCATGCGCACTCAAGGCAAGCACCCACTCATGGCGCGCGGCGCGGAACCCGAGATTCAGGCTTCGACCGTAGGTGAAGTCGGACGACTTCATGGTCACGATCCTCGCGCCGGCCTGACGCGCGATCTCCAGCGTCGTGTCGGTCGACCCCGAATCCACCAGGATCAGCTCATCCTCCGGCAACCGGTCGAACGCGGCGAGCACCCGAGGCAACGTGGTTGCGACGTTGAGCGACCGGATCACGATCGACAACGGGGGCCGGGAAAGGTTCGGGGCATCCATGCGGCCCGGCCATTGAGGCGATGCGCACCCATTTTGGCAACGGCGCCGTGGGGAAGGCCCAAGTCCAAGGTCCAAAGTCCAAAGTCGAAAGTCGGGAGATCCAATGACAGAGTTGCGGCATGCCGAACGGTTCCATTCCTCTCGATCGGTTGGTGAGCTATTGCGATCAGCGCCTGCAGCCGGAGCGCTTCACGGACTATGATCGCGCCGTGAACGGGCTTCAGGTGGCGAATCGCGGGTCGGTGCGGCGCATCGCCGCCTGCGTGGATGCCACGCTGGCCACCGTCAACCTGGCCGCCGAGGCGGGTGCGGATCTGATGATCGTCCATCACGGACTCTTCTGGGCGAAGACCACGCCGTGGACCGGACGCCGCTACGAGCTGATCCGGCGGCTCATCGACGCCAACCTCGCGATCTACTCGCAGCACCTGCCCCTCGACGGCCACCCGCAACTGGGCAATGCCGCGCAATTGGCCAAGGCCCTCGGCCTCGCCCGTTGCAAACCCTTCTTCGCCCACAAGGGCGCCACGCTCGGCGTGAAGGGCACGCTGCCCCGCGCCCTCTCCCGCGACCAGCTGGCCGGGAAACTGTCCAAGGCGGTGGGAAGCAGGACCACGCTACTGCCGGGAGGAGAACCAACGTGTCGCGTCATCGGCATCTGCACCGGCGGCGCCGGGGCGGAGCTGGAGCTGGCGGCGCGCGAGGGCGTTGACACCTTCATCACCGGCGAGGGCCCGCACTGGACCTTTGCGCTGGCGGAGGAGACGGGCATCAACGTGCTCTACGGCGGCCACTATGCCACCGAGACCTTCGGCGTGAAGGCGCTCGCCGCCGAACTGTCGAAGAAGTTTCGGGTACCGTGGGTGTTTCTGGATCGGCCGTCGGGCCTGTGAGCGGGCGACAAGTCGAACCGCAGAAGCAGTCGCAACAGGTGGCGCGAGGCTCCCGCCGAAGCGGGTGCGTAGGCGGCGGGTGGGACGCCATGCAGCGAAGCAATACAGC
>CANGMO010000297.1 GCA_947454295.1 Verrucomicrobiota bacterium
ATTCACGCCATCGGTGTCGAAACCGAGGGTGTCGGCGTTTCCGTTGCGTTGGAGGCGCCAACTGGAATCGCCCTTCGCGATGATCGTATTCCAGGTGCGGTCGAAGGCGTTGACCTTGATCCACGCCTCGACGGTGATCTGGGATCCGATGCCATCAAAGAACTGCTCATTGCCGACCGTGACCTGACCTCCCTTGCCGTTGAATCGCACTGAACGGTTGGCATCTCCGGTGAGTGCTCCGGATTCACCGAATGTGGTGCCATCCTGGTAGACGCCGTCCGCCTTGGAACTGGGTTCTGCGGCGGCGACCGGGGTTTTTCCGGAATCGCCCAGCCGCCAGTAGGCGAGGGGCTTGCTGGCGAGAATGGCGGCCCGCACATCGCCGACACCCCGGCGGATTCCCAAATCCAACGAGGAAATCGGGTAGTTGGCGACGAGTCCGTCGGTGCGCGAACCGCGGAGATCCACCACTCCGGCTGACGTGGCAAAACCGCTCCAGCGGACCGACGTGCTCAATGCGGGAGTGGCCGACTGCGCATTGAGGTTGGTGATCGCCAGCACGCCGTTGGCTCGAACCAGCTGATAGGTCATTGAGCTGAAGCTCCAGTCACCAAACCGGCTGCCGGTCGGGCCGACGTTCAGGAGGAAGTTCCCCTGGGGGTCGATGGAGAAGGCGGGCACGCTGTTGGTCATCAGCCCCGGTGCGATCAGTCGGGCTCCGCTCAGATTCAGCCCGCTGCCGGACAGCGTGGCGCTGATGGGGCCGCCGTTGCCGCCCTCCAGGGCGAGGAACGGAGTTCCGAATGACGGGAGATTGAAGGCGGCATCGGCGGAAACGGTGGGAAGTCCGCCCGGGGACAATGCGAAGTGACCGCTGCTTGCAAACCCGGGTCCACCGAGTTGCGTCAGCAGCCCTCCCGTCAATTGGCCGTCCACTCGCAGGCCGCTCTGGTTTAGCAGAAAGGTCCCGCCTTCCTTGACCGTGGTGATGGTCAGTCCGGGCAGCCCCGCCGGAAGAACGTCGCGATTGAGCGTGCCCGTGATCTCAAACGTGCCATCGCTTCGCACCGTGATGCGGGCGGTGGAGTTGGGGTTGGTTTCCAGGGTTTGCGCAAAGGTGGTGTCCGGAAAAATCCTGAGGGTGGTGCCACTCGACTGAAGGGATGCCGAGAATTCCAGGGAACTCAGTCCCACGCCGCTGACCGAAACCGGCGTCGCCAGAGCGGTGGGAACGACGCGCAGGAACACGATCCCGCCCGCCTTGAGTTCCATCTGGTTGGTGATCTCAAGCGCGGCGCTCCAAGGCCCGGTGGTGGAGAAGGTGAAGTCGTTGGTCTTTCGCCCGCCGTGGATCAGGTAGTTGGCCGACCCGAATTGGAGTCGGGACGGACTCAGCGACAGGACCCCGCCCGCGGTTCCATTGATCCGGGAAACCTCCAAGGACGCGGTCAAATCCGCGCCGCTTGTCGGGTCGAGACGGAACGCGCTGCCGAAACTGAGCGGACTCACGCTCCCGCGGACACCGTAGCGGGGATTTCCTCCACTGGTGAACTCAAGTCGGGCGTCGCGGATGGCGAGGGTCCCCACAGAGATGCGTGCCACTGAAAACACGCCCGAGAGATTGGGTAGCCCGGGAGGTGCGGGAGTGACTTCCAGTTCCCCGTCGGCGATCGCGGCGAGCGTGGTTCCGTTTAGCAGGAAATTCAGGGCCCCGCGCATCGCGAGCCCGCCGTCGCGACGGGCACGCGCAATGGGATTGGAGGCGCCAGGAGAGAAGCCGGGCTCGAACCGGGGAGAGTAGGCATGGAGCCAGGTGCCACCATTGAACTGGACCAGATCACGAATCGGAGCCGGCATCTGCAAGGGCAGGGAGGCCTCCAGCTTGACCTTGGGTAGCTTTGATTGGAGATCGGCGAGCGCCTCGTTCACCGCCTGAGTCGCTGCCGCGGGAGTCCGCGGTCCGCCGAGGATCGCGCGGACCTGGTCCAGCCGGTTGCTGAAGGCCGCTTCAATGGTTTCCGGAGGCGCCCCCTTCAATTCAAAGTCCAGCGACGCTCCGGGTGAGAAGGCATCCAACCACGATCCGGCGGGGATGTTTCCGGTCGCATGAAACGAGGTGTTGGCGCCGGAGGTGGTGTCGGCAAGTCGTGCTTCCAGTCTGGCCTGAAGCAGGGGGACGCCGAGGAGTTGGCCATTCAAATAGCCACGGAGGAAAAACTCACCCCCGGGATACAGCGATCCGAATCGGGCTTCCTCGGGGCGCAGGGCGCGAATGGAATCCAGCAGCTCCCGGGGCGTGAGCGCCGTGCCGCCGGCGGTGGTGAATGCAGGCGGATTGGGGGCTGGCACGTAGAAGCCGATCGCGCCGGCCGGTCGGCTTTGCAGGACGTAGTCCAGCAGGTAGTCGGCCGTGGCGGTGAGGCGTGTGACGGGATCGTTGGTCGGATTGAGCGCCGTGTAGTAGGCCGCGGGCGGCGCTTCGTAGAGCGCACGTGGCAACTGGAGATAGCCTCCAGCGATGACGCCGCCGTGGGGGAAGTAGTCGCGGGAAAAACTGAGACCGGCGACGGATTGCTGCGCCGCCGAGCCGGCGGGGAAGGCGAGTCGAAGATCGGCCTCCGATCCCTTCCATTTGGGATCAGCCAGCAATCCGAGAGCGGATCCGGGGAGATGATTGGTCAGGGCGGACAGCATGAGGTCGAGTCGCGACGGCAGGCCGAGTCCTCGATTCTCAGGGCGGATCCATCCGCTGCCGGGACGCGAGGGATGCGCGGTCACGTTGGGGAGGATCACGCGGGCCTGGGTGTCGACCGTCTTGAACCCGAGCGGGCTGAGCGAATAGCCCAGGGAGAAGGTGGCGTTCTCGAGGAACGCGCTGAACGTGGAATCGAGATACGCGGCGACACCGGCCGGGGAGCTGAAGCGGCCGGCCACGCCTCCGAGGAACGGTTCGGCGGGATCGGGCATGGAGTACGCCAAGCCGACGCTGGCCCGATCCTGCACAAACAAGGCCGCACTCAGCGGGGCGGTGAGGGCCACGCCGATGCCGCCCGAGGCGGCACCCGCCGCGACGCGCATGGCGGTGGCAATCATCAGCGTGGGCGAGCCGGTGGTGATGGCGGTGAAGTTTGTCTTGGTCACCTGCATGCCGGCGCCCACGAGCTCCGCGGAGAGCGGGAATCCGAACAGGCGCGGCTGAACTTCGCCGCAAAGCAGGAGCTCCGGATGAACCTCGGTCATGAGGGAGCTGAGTCCGGCCGACACGCAGGTGCGGAGATCCGCTGGGAGGCCAGGTCGCGAGTACAGCACGGCGATGACGCCGAGCTGTTCCTGAACGGTGAGCTGCCCGGCGACTTGAAGCTTGGTCTGACCGGTGACGGAGATCCGTGGCGCGACGCGCTGGACCGTTTCAAGGAACAACGGTTCGGCAATGCACCCGACGAGCTGAACCCAGGTTTTTGCAAGTCCCAGTGCCGCGCCATGGACGGCGTACGACGCACGCATGGTGCCGAGGGAAAGGGGCCCCACTTCAATCCCGGCCTCGGCGCAGAGTGTGGGGTTCGGATTCGCGCGCTCGTCGGTCGCGGCGACAAATCCCTTGGCCTTGCCCACCGGGATGCCCAGCACGTTTACGCTGCCCGTAATTCCGGCGACGCCGGAGCTGCTGATGGCGGCACCCACGGTTCCGGAGAGGAAGCTCGATACGGTGGCGTGGGTGAGCGTGCCGCTGACGGCGAGCGTGATGTCGGGGCAGGGGGCACCGCGGTACGCCGTGGCGACGAGAGCGTCGTAGGCGGCATTCGCGTTGGCCTGGCTGGCGACGGCGTCGATGAAGAGCGGAATGAGCGAGGACTCCACCGTGGCCGACGCCCGGTTGATCACCGCCAGGATTTCGGACGCCTTGGGGCCGAGGGCCTCCACGGTTGGCATCGGGGTGACGGACAGGATTGTTGTGCGAATGTTGCCGGCCACCCTGGCCGCGACGGCATTGGCCCAGGTGTTGCCGTTATGGAACTGGGTCGCCATCCAGTCGCGCGTCACTCCGAAGTTGTTGAGCGTTTCCTCCGAGATCGACGAGAAGCGGGCGATGACGATCTTGGGGTACCGTTCCTGATCTGGATGCGGCTGGCAGAAGAGATTGATCGTCGGGGGCGGACAATCGCCCGGGCACGGAATTCCGAACTCGTTGGTGAATCGTCCGCTGGGCAGTCCGGCCGGGCGTGGACCGCCGGATGCGGCTGGACCGAGGGCGGATTTGAAGGCGGCGGCGGTGGCCTCGGCTTCGGCGATCTTCTTCTGGAGCTCGTCCC
>CANGMO010000298.1 GCA_947454295.1 Verrucomicrobiota bacterium
CGATCAAGAGCTACATGGCTGCCGTCACCGTCAAGGCTCCTGAGAGCCTCGGCTGGCTGGCTGGTTCGTCCCTGTACGCTGGCGTCGTCGACGGCGGCGGCGGATTCAACGGCTCTGGCGCTCTCGCCTCCAAGAAGGATGCCGTCAACCTGTACGTCGGCGCGTCGGTCGCGACCCCGGTCAAGGCTCTGAGCCTCGGTGTCGGCTATGACTACCTGTCCAACGGCAACGGCGTGGGCTCCTACGGCAACTCCATCTCCGGATATGCCACCTACACCCTCACCGAGAAGCTGAAGGCCAACGTCCGCGAAGAGTGGGCCACCTCCAGCGGCGGCTACTTCGGTGGCGGCAACGACGAGAAGTTCTTCGGCAGCACGCTGACCCTCGACTACTCGCTCTGGGCTAACGTCATCACCCGCGCTGAATTCCGCTGGGACCACGCCGCCAACGGCGCCTCCGCGATCTTCGGCACCGGTGCCAAGCGCAACGACTACAGCCTCGCTCTGAACGTCATCTACAAGTTCTAAGCGAACTGACACTTCAAAAACCCTCCGGGCAACCGGAGGGTTTTTTTGTTTTTCAGGGCGCGTGAGGGCGGCGCGATGAGGCGCGCCTAAGGGCTGATTCGATTGGGAGGTGGGTGAGAATAGCCGCGGCCTTCAGGCCGGGGTCAGGCCTGAGCGCGGACCAAATCCCGGAGGGATGGCAGCAAGGCAAATCTGTCGTCCCTCCGGGACTCGACGACACCCACCGCATCGGAACCCAGGCCTGAAGGCCTGGGCTATTTTCGTTCCCGCTCGGCAACGGCTTGGTGCGGCGCATTCCCCTTCAACGCTTCAACCCTAAATCCGGCAGTTGAAGAAGGGTTTAACCACAGATAGACACTGATGAACACGGATCGAAATGCCCGGAACGGGAGAATCCATGAATCACCCTGAAGGTGAAAACGGTCCACGCACGGCCGTGCACTGATCACCCTCTCAAATCCGTGTGAATCCGTGTCCATCTGTGGTTTTAACGGCTGTTTTCAGGTTCAACTTCTCAACCCTTTAACCACCGGTGTCAGACGCTTCCGCGCACCCCGACACACGATCCACCCGACAAAAAGGGCACACATTTCTGCGTGCCCTGGTTGAAAGCAAGACCGACTGGACGGCGCGGCGTTGGGGATCAGTGGTATTCCTGAACCGTGGTGACGGTGTAGCCGGCCCGTTTGAGGGCGGCGATGCCGAAGGCGGCGGCGCGGGCGCCGCTGACCGTGGTCATGATGGGAGTTCCCGTCATGACCGCCGTGGAGCGGATGCGAATCTCATCCTCGCGGGGGGCGGCGCCGCTCGGCGTGTTCACCACCAGCTGGATTTCCTTGTTCTTGATCAGGTCGACGATGTTGGGACGCCCCTCCAGCACCTTCAACGTCCGACGGACCTTGAGGCCGGCCTGCTCCAGCATGGCGGCCGTGCCGTTGGTGGCGACCAATTCAAATCCGAGATCGGCAAACTGCTTCGCCACCGAGGCGGCGTCCTTCTTGTGTGAGTCGGCCAGGGACAGGAAAACCGTGCCGGAAAGCGGCAGCGGGGATCCAGCGGCCATCTGTGCCTTCGCGTAGGCGATCCCCAGATCGGCATCGAGGCCCATGACTTCACCGGTGGAACGCATTTCGGGGGAGAGGACGATGTCCTGTCCCGGGAAGCGGTTGAACGGGAAGACCGATTCCTTCACCGCCCAGTACTTGGTCCACAACTCCTCGGTGAATCCGAGTTCCTTGAGCGTCTTGCCGGCCATGACCTTGGCCGCGAGTTTCGCCAGGGGGCGGCCGATGGCCTTGGAGACGAACGGCACCGTGCGCGAGGCGCGGGGATTCACTTCGAGCACGTAGACGGTGTCACCCTTGACCGCGTACTGCACGTTCATGAGGCCGACCACGCGGAGTTCGCGGGCCATCGCGTGCGTGTAGCGGCGGATGACCTCAATGATCTCCTTCGAAAGGGTATGCGGGGGCATGACCATCGCGGCGTCGCCGGAATGCACGCCGGCGAACTCGATGTGCTCCAGCATGCCGCCGATGACAATGGTGCCCTTCGACGGATCGTCGAAATGGCCGACATCGGAGATGCAATCCACGTCCACTTCGGTGGCGTCCTCGAGGAACTTGTCCACCAGCACCGGCCGCTCGGGCGAGGCCTCGACGGCGAACTTCATGTAGTGCGACAGCTCGGCGTCGGAGTAGACGATCTGCATCGCGCGACCACCCAGAACGAAGGAGGGGCGTACCAACACCGGGTAGCCCAGGCGGCGGCTGGCTTCGAGGGCCTCCTCGGCATTCACCGCCAGGCCGTTGGGCGGCTGCGGGATTTCGAGGCGGTTGAGCATGGCCGCGAACAGCTTGCGGTCTTCCGCGATCTCGATGCTTTGGGGCGTGGTGCCAATGATGTTCACCCCGTTCTTCTGCAGCCCCAGCGCCAGGTTCAGGGGCGTCTGGCCGCCGAACTGGGCGATGGCGCCCCAGCACTTCTCGCGCTCGTAGATGTGGAGCACGTCCTCCAGGGTGAGGGGCTCAAAGAACAGCTTGTCCGACGTGTCGTAGTCGGTGGAGACGGTCTCGGGATTCGAGTTCACCATCAGCGTCTCGAAGCCGTCTTCCTTCAGCGCAAAGGCGGCGTGGACGCAGCAGTAGTCGAACTCAATGCCCTGGCCGATGCGGTTGGGTCCGCCGCCAAGGATCATCACCTTCTTGGCGGTATTGCCCTTCACTTCGTCGTCCCCACGGTCGTAGGACGAGTAGTAATAGGGCGTAAACGCCTCAAATTCGGCGGCACAGGTGTCCACAAGGCGATAGCTGGGGACGAGCCCCAGTTGCTTGCGAGTGGCGCGCACCGCGTCTTCCGTGGTGCCCGTCAGGTGGGCGATCTGCCGGTCGGAAAACCCGAGCGACTTGGCCTTGGCGAGGAGGTCGGCGTTCATCAATTCAGAGACGAAAAATCCCGCGAAGTAAGCCGCGGGGAAGGCTGACTGTCGAGGGGCGAGTGAGGGGTTTTCGGAGCCTTGAAACCCGCCTGGCCGGCGCGGGAGGTCACGACGGGTCCTTGGAGGCGTTGCGACGCCGCTCCATCAGGGCCAGAACGGCGGGAAGGAAGGTCAATCCGGCGATCATGCAGGCCGCGGTGCCGGTGGCCATCACCCAGCCAAGGCTGCGAATGCCACGGTGATCGGCCACCACCAGGCTGCCGAAGCCGGCGATCGTGGTGAGCGCCGACACGAGGACCGCTTTGCCGGTGCTCTTGGCCAGAATGCTCGGATTCCGCTCCTCGGCGAACCGGTTGAGAATGTGAATGCCGTTGGTCACGCCGATGCCGATGACCAGCGGGAGCATCATGACATTGGCCGGGTTGAAGGGGATCCCCGCCCAGCCCATGAAACCCACGACCCACAACGTGCCGATGCCCACCGGCAGCATGGCCAGCAGGACGCTGCGCAGGTCGCGGAAATGCGCATACACGAGAATGAGGATGGCTCCCAGCGCCCACCAGGCGGCTTCGATGTACGACGTGCGGAGCAGCTCCGTGTAGTAGTAGAGCTGGACCGGCGTGCCGGTGGCGGTGTTTGAGACGCTCTGCAGCTCCCGCACAAAGGTCTCCTGCGCCTTGCGTTCCCAGATGTCGTCCTTCGGATACACCTGAATCAGATGGCGGCCGGTGATGCCAATGAACCGGTTTCGAAGGGAATCGGGCAGATCTTCCGCGCGGAGACGGCCGGACGCGTCCTGGTTTTGCAGGGCGGAGAACGTGTCTCGAATATCGCCAAACAAAGCCCGTTGGTACCCACCGAGAATCCTGGCGTGCTGGCGTTCCTCCGCCTCATCGCCCCGGAACATGGCGACCCGAAGATCCCCGGCCGCACCGATCAATGAAACGAGGTTGCTGGCGAGCTGCAGGGTGGAGAGTCGTTCCGTGGCGTTGGTGGGGAGCTGGAGGAAGATTTCGTTGGTGGCGAGCCGCAGATACCCCTGAAGCGACCACAGTGTCTGGCTGAGGTCGTTGAGCTGGACGGCATTGGTGTCGGGTGCGGCGAAGTGCACCTCGGCCGTGGACCGCTTGACGTCGCGGATGAGATCGAGCTTGCCGCCCGGATTCTCCGCGAGGAAGTGCGCCATGGAATCGTTGGTGGCCACCGACGGCAGCGTTCGCAGCTTCTTCTCGAGGGCCGCGGCCTCGTCCAGATTGGTGGCGGTGACCACACCGAAGATCACCGACTTGCCCCCGGCGCGGATCAGCTTGTGCTCGAACACCACCGAGTTCAGGCCC
>CANGMO010000299.1 GCA_947454295.1 Verrucomicrobiota bacterium
AATTGCAGTGTTTCCGTCCAAGATGGGTGTAACCACCCAGTTGCGATCATGTCTTGGGTAGCGCAGCGCATGGAATGTGCCGCCGGGCCAGGGTCCGTCCGGTTGACTTTCCATTCGCGTTGCAACGCACCCGCAGACACACTGCCCCGGCACCCTTTTTCGATTCATGGCTACTTCTTCGAACTCAAGTCTGACCACGTGGGTCATTGCCGCACTCGTCGTTGGCGGGGCGGGTTACGGCATCTGGCGCTGGCAGTCCAAGGGCAACGCTTCCAGCGGTCCAGTCGAGTTCCGCACCAACGTCGTCAGCCGGGGGGAAATCACGCAGGTGGTGACGGCGAACGGCGCCCTGAACCCGGTTCGCGTGGTGTCCGTCGGAAGCCAAGTCTCCGGCATCATCACGGCGATGAACGTGGACTTCAATTCGGTGGTGAAGGAAGGCGACCTGTTGGCCAAGATTGATCCCTCGACCTTCGAGCGCGATCTCGCCTCGGCAAAGGCGGATCTCGCCAACGCCCAGGCGGCACTCGAACTCGCGCAGTTCAACGAGAAGCGGGCCCGCGACCTGTTCAAGAACCGGCTGGTGTCGGAATCGGATTTCC
Source organism: Verrucomicrobiota bacterium (assembly GCA_947454295.1). Lineage (GTDB taxonomy): Bacteria > Verrucomicrobiota > Verrucomicrobiia > Limisphaerales > UBA9464 > CAIVQB01. The sequence goes on from CANGMO010000299.1 coordinate 603, forward strand.
AGCAGGCGGTCGTCGCCCTGCATCAGGCAGAGGCCATTGTCACCACCCGGGTGGCCTCCGTGGAACGGTCCCAGGTGAATCTGGAGAAGACCGATATCACAGCGCCGATCAGCGGCATCGTGATTTCCCGCAAGGTCGACGCCGGCCAGACGGTCGCGGCGAGCTTCAACACGCCGGAAATGTTCACCATCGCCAATGATCTGAAGAAAATGCAGATCGAGACCATGGTCAGCGAAGCCGACGTGGGTGGCGTGGAGGAGGGGCAGAAAGTGACCTTCTCCGTGGACGCCTTCCCGCAGCGCCAGTTCTCCGGAAAGGTTCGTCAGCTGCGCTATGCGGCCACCACCAACCAGAACGTCGTGACCTACACCGCCGTGGTCGAAGTCGACAACCGGGACATGAAGCTGCGTCCCGGCATGACGGCGAACCCGGTTTCCATCGTGACGGCGAGCCGCACCAATACGCTTCGCATTCCCAATGCCGCCCTGCGATTCCGTCCGTCGGATGCCTCGCTGGTGGTGGCCACCAACGACGCGGTCGCCAAGGCGGCCGGTCCGGCGGCGGCGAGCGGCGGTTCTCGTCGGCCGGAAGGCATGCCGATCCCGCCCTGGGCAGCAGAGGGGCGACGTCCGACCGATGAGGAGCGCAAGGCATTTGACGCCACCCTGACTCCCGAGCAGCGCGAGCAGATGGCCAAATTCCGCGCCCAGATGCAGGCGGCCCGAGCCGCCGGTGGTGGTGGCGGCGGGATGGGTGGCATGGGCGGCATGGGTGGCATGGGCGGTGGCATGGGAATGGGCGGTGGCGGCGGACGCCCGGCGGTACCCGAAGGCCCGGCCATCCGCACGGTGTACATCGTGAATACCGAGAAGTCGCAACCTGGACGCCTCCTGATGACGGCGGTGTCCATCAAGACCGGCATTACCGACGGTACCAACACCGAGGTGTCCGAGGGACTCAAGGACGGCGATATCCTGGTCACCGGCATTGTGGCTCCCAGCACGGCGCCCACTGCAGCGGCGGGTCCGCTGGGCGGCAATCCGTTCGGTGGTGGTCCCCGGCGCTGAGCGTCCGAATCGCCAAGAATCCCTTCCCCGCACTCACGCATCTTCTACCCGCGATCCTGTGTCCGTTCCGGTCATCCAGCTCGAGGACTTCCGCAAGACCTACATCACCGGTGAGGTGGAGGTGAAGGCCGTGCGCGGCGTCACGCTCTCCATTCACCCGGGCGAGTTTGTCGCCATCATGGGCGCCAGCGGCTCGGGCAAGAGCACGATGATGAACACCCTGGGCTGCCTCGACCGGCCGACCAGCGGCATGTTCCTGCTCGACGGTGTGAACGTCGGAAGCCTGAATCGCGACGAACTTGCCGACCTCCGCAACCGCAAGATCGGATTCGTCTTCCAGGGGTTCAACCTCCTGGCCCGAACGAGCGCGGTGGAAAACGTCGAGCTTCCGATGCTCTACACCCGTCCTCCGGTGCCTGCGGCGGAGCAGCGTGACCGGGCGTTGAAGGCCCTGGAGTTGGTGGGTCTCGCGCAGCGTTACGACCACACCCCCAGCCAGCTCTCCGGCGGTCAGCAGCAACGCGTGGCGATTGCGCGCGGCCTGGTGAATCGGCCGAAACTCCTGCTGGCCGACGAGCCGACCGGCAATCTCGATTCGCGCACAAGCATCGAGATCATGGGCATTTTCCAGCAGCTGAATGAGCAGGGGATCACCATCGTGATGGTCACCCACGAGCTCGATATCGCCCGCTACTGCCGCCGCGTGGTGGTCATGCGTGACGGTCTCGTCCGCAGCGACGAAGCGGTCAAGGACCGGTTCATCGCCAGCGAGGAACTGGCGAAGCTCGATGCCGAGCAGAAGGCCGTTCAACTCCACTGAATCCCGACGTTCGCGCCATGTTTGCCGTTCTCCGCATCGCCCTCCGCGCCCTCCGGCGGAACATCCTCCGCTCCTTCCTCACCATGCTGGGCATCATCGTCGGCATTGCCGCGGTGATCGTCGGCGTGAGCATGGGCACCGGCGCCAAGGCGGAGGTCGACAAGCAGATCGCCGGCATGGGCCAGAATCTGCTCGTTGTCATGTCGGGCAACATGGCCCGCGGCGGCGTGCGCGGTGGTTTTGGAGCGGCTCCGAACATTTCGCCCGCCGACTATGACGCGCTGCGTCGAGAGATCCCCGGCGTGGTCGCCGTCAGCCCGGAAGTTCGAGCCAACGCGCAGATCGCGGCGGGCAACCAGAACAGCTTTGTCCAGGTGTCGGGTGTGAGCTCCGACTACGTGGGCGTCCGTTCCTGGCAGTTTCGCACCGGTGGAAATTTCAGCGAGTCGGATGTCCGCAGCGCCAACAAGGTCTGCCTCATCGGCACCACCACCGCCAAGCTGCTCTTCGGCGATGGCGTGGATCCGGTGGGCCAGATTGTCCGCATCAAGAACGCCCCGTTCAACGTGGTGGGATGGCTCGCTCCGAAGGGCGTGAACAGCTTCGGACAGGATCAGGACGACATCGTGATCATGCCGTACACCAGCGCCATGAAGCGGTTGTCGGGCGACACCATGTTCCGTTCGTTGTCGGTGCAGGCCGAGGGGCCCGACGTCATCGCCGACGTGCAGACCAACATCTACGAACTGCTCCGCCAGCGTCACAAGATCCAGCCGGGCCGCGATGACGACTTCATGGTTCGGAACCAGCAGGAGATGAGCGATTTCTTCAACGCCAACAACCGGATCATGACCATCCTGATCGGGTTCTTCGCCGGCATCTCGCTGGTGGTCGGCGGCATCGGCATCATGAACATCATGCTGGTCTCGGTGACCGAGCGGACCCGCGAGATCGGCATCCGCCTCGCCGTGGGCGCGCGCGGACGCGACGTCCTCAAGCAGTTCCTCACCGAGGCGGTGCTGCTCAGCATCGCGGGCGGCGGATTGGGCATTGCCACCGGATTCTGGCTGGCTCCGCTGCTGACGAAGTTCTTCCAGTTTCCCACGCTGATCTCGAACAACTCCGTCATCATGGCGTTCAGCGTCAGCGCGGTCATCGGCATCGTGTTCGGCTTCTTCCCCGCGTTGAAAGCGGCGCGCCTGGATCCGATCGACGCCCTGCGCTTCGAGTGATCGGCCCGACTCACTCGTAACCTCGCGTCCCGGGCCGCAGTCTGAAGCTGCGGTCATGAAACAGGTCCATCTCCTCCTCGCGCTGGTCGGAGCGCTGCTCGTCGCGGCGTTTTCACGGGCTGCGTGGCGGGCGCATCAAGACCTGGTCACGCTCGAGGTGCACAACCTGCCGCTCCGCGATGTCATCCGGAAGCTCCGGTGGCAGACTTGGGAAACCATCACCGTCCACAAGGAGCTCGATGCACGCATCACGCTCAACGTGGTCGATCAGCCGTTGAACGGTGTCTTGGGATTGATCGCGGAGCAGTGCGAAGCGCGCTGGAGCATTGCCTACCCACTGTACACCACGCGCGATCGCTTGAAGGCCGTGGAGCAGCTGGCGAAGGGCGAAGTCGAGGCGCCGCTGCCCGGCTGGACGAACTGGAGTCTCCGACCGAATATCGGCGCGCTGGCGCAGATGGCCCAGCGGCTCGCCTCGGGCGACATGTCGGTCGGCACCAATCTTGTGGCGGCCGCCGGCGCCGCGGGTCTGGGTGGCCCCGGAGGCATGGGCTATGAAGGTCCGGTGATTCCGC
>CANGMO010000300.1 GCA_947454295.1 Verrucomicrobiota bacterium
CACTTCATCAGCCCGTCCCCCGTCTCCCAGCCCCACCAGGGCGCCGCCTTTGCCCGTCTCGCCAATGAACGGATGCAAGCGGCCAATGCCTGCGGAGCCTGCCATGAGGCCGCCAATACGAGCTTATCGCATTGGGTGCAGACCGCGCTCGATGCAGATCCCGGAATGCTCAGCGGGCATCAGTTCCGACGCGTCACCTCCGGGGTCGCGCCGATGACTTCCATTGACCGTGAATCCTGCGCGGGTTGTCACGATCGACATGAATTGCATCAGCCCAATGTGGTCGAGGCGCATTCCTGCTCGGTGTGCCATCGTGAACATCACGGAGCACGCATGCCCGCGCCGCTGGATCAGGAATGTGCGCATTGCCATGCCGACGCCGCGGTCATGTCGGCGTCATCGATTCGCGGCCGCGGCATTCCCTCACTCAAGTTTGATCCTCCGGTTCCCGCTGGAGTGGCTGCCTTCCACACGCCGCGACCACCGGGCGGACGGACGAATCTGTTCGCCACCTTCTGGGAGGGACATCCGGATTTCGGCGTGCGCACTCCAGGCCTCAAAGACCCGGACACGCTGAAGTTCAATCACGCACTGCATCTCGGTGACACCGTGCGAACCTCAGGACGAGCCCTCGTCTGCGCGGACTGCCACGTTCCGGACGTGACGGGCGTTGGCATGGCACGGATCCGCTTCGATCAGCACTGCGCTGCCTGTCACGATCTGCAGTTCGACCCGGCACATCCGGAGCTCAAGCTTCCCCATGGGGATCTGGCCGCGGTGCGCGCCATGCTCCGCGGACTCTCGGCCGCCTATGCGGAGTTGCGAACCCGCCAGCTCACCGCACTCGGTCAGCCTCCGCGCAAGAGTGAGGTGGACGCGTTCGTGCGGGAAAATGTCGCGCGCCTGCGCCAGACCTTTGGCAGCGGCGAGGAATTGGAACGCCTCGTCACCTTCACCACGGATCCCCGACGTCAGCAGCCGGGGCTGAGCGCGAGCCATCGCGCGCATTTCGCCGGCTGCGCTTACTGCCACGAGGTCACCCCGAATGCCGCGTTGCTCGCGACGATCACTCCGCCGATGATCCCCGACCGCTGGATGCTCAAGGGCCGCTTTGTCCACGCGCGTCACGCACAACAGGACTGCGAGGGCTGTCACGCCGTCCGATCGAGCTCGAGCGCCGGCGATATCAACCTCCCGCCCCAGGCAACCTGCGCCTCGTGTCATCAACCCGGCGGCGGAGCCCCCAGCGGATGCGCCACCTGCCACACCTACCACTTGCTTCGCGCACGTTGAGGTCGCCGGTTTGAACCACCATCGCCGTACGCGCCCCCTAGGCTGACGGGACGTCAGGGACGTCCATCCCGGCCAAGAAATCGTCATCGCGCGTTTTATACGCACGATTCTCCATTCCGAGTGGTCTTTGTAAGTTTTCAAGAATTAGGAATTAACCTTAGGTCAAAAGGTGCCGATGGTTGGTTTGATGCAGGCATCCTCGGGTGCCTCACGATGCCAATCCCGAATCCTTCCACTCGAACTTCCCCTCCATTGAGTACCTCAAAGTTTCTCGCCACGTTGTTCATCGGAACCGCGGCCATCACGTCACTGAACTCATTCGGAGCCGTCGTGTTGACGCTCAACGTGCAGGATCCGTCGCACGTCACCTTTACCGCCGTTGCCAACAACTCGGCAAACGCTGCGAACGTCAACATGGACTACAATGGCGGAATCACGCTGTTGGGGTTCTTCACGACCGACGAGAGCATCTCCGGTCTCGCAATCGCGGGGAACTGGTCGGGACGAAACGCTGGGGTGTCGTATAACGAAACGGTCACCTTCGTATACCCCAACTCAGCCGCGGTTCCTGGCAAGGATTTGAGCATTTACTACAACGTTCTGAACCCTGCCCTGCAGGCTCAATTTGTGACGAGTGCTCCGCCGTTTAGCGGATCCGGGAGTGCGAACATGGCCACCTATTCCGCCGGGCTCCCGACGGCCGGAACCTCCGGGAACGTCTATTACAGTTTCAATGGTGCTCTTCTCGGTCAGTGGAACGCGGTTCCTGAACCCGCTGAAACGATGGGCGCGATTGGAGCGGGACTGATCGCCTTCGCCTGGATCCGCCGCACCCGCGCCACGCGCCAATAGCCGCCTTTCGCAGCCGTCGCGTCACTTGTCGCGGCAGCGTCCCGGAGTGCGCGAGTCCTCTCGCGCATTGGGTTCGCACCCACATTGCAGAACTCCACCGGGCGTACCTCCGGTGTCCCGTTCCCGGCTAAAGCGGCAGCGGACTGCCGCACTCCAGGACCGTTCGGAGTCCACAGTCCGGGGTGCGAATCAGGCCAGTAGAGGTTGAATTACCTTGCCGGCGATGCCCGTGAGGCGGGCGTCGAGGCCCTGGAATTTCACCGCAAGACGCGTGTGCTCGATGCCCAACGCCTTCAACATGGTCGCGTGGAGGTCGTGGACGTCGATCGGGTTCTCAACCGCCGCGTATCCCAGTTCGTCCGTGGCCCCGTAGACCATTCCCGGCCGGATTCCGCCGCCTGCGAGCCACACGGTGAAGCCCGCGTTGTGATGGTCCCGCCCGTCACCCTGGCTCATCGGGGTACGCCCAAATTCGCCCGCCCAGACAATCAGGGTGTCGCGCAGCATGTCGCGCTGCTCGAGATCGGTGATCAACGCCATGCAGGCGCGATCAATCTCCTGCGCCTTGAACTGGATGCCCTCCTTCACGCCGCCGTGGTGGTCCCAGTCCTTGTGGTAGAGTTGAATGAACCGCACCCCACGCTCGGCCAGCCGGCGCGCCAGCAGGCAGTTGGACGCAAAGGATCCATCACCAGCCTTGCACCCATACTGCTCCAGCACCTTGGGCGATTCCTTCGAGACGTCCATCAGCTCCGGCACGCTGGCCTGCATCTGAAAGGCCATTTCGTACTGAGCGATCCGGGTGGAGATCTCGGGATCGTCCACGACGGCATCGTGACGCGCATTCAGCTGGTTGATGGTCTCCACCACCCGATGCTGACGCTCGCGGGTGACGCCATCGGGATTGCCGAGATACAGCACCGGATCGCCCTTCCCCCGCAGATGAACCCCCTGGAATCGGCTGGGCAGAAACCCGGAGGCCCACTGGCGTGCGGCGATCGGCTGATTCTGTCCGCCGCGTCCCAATGACGTGAGTACGACAAATCCGGGAAGATCCTCGGCTTCGGAGCCGAGACCGTAGGTGAGCCACGCGCCCATCGAGGGTCGCCCGGCGATCTGCGATCCGGTGTTCATGAACATGTGGGCCGGATCATGATTGATCGCCTCACTGGTCATCGAGCGCACCAGGCAGATGCGGTCGAGCACCGATCCAATGTGCGGGAACAGATCGCTGATCTCCGTCTCCGAGGTGCCGAAGCGCTTGAACTTCGTCTGGGGCCCGAAGCAGGTGAGTTTCTGCCCCTGCAATTGCGCGATCTGCTTTCCCTTCGTGAACGATTCGGGCATCGGCTGGCCGTGCATGGCGGCCAGGCGGGGTTTGGGATCGAAGGTCTCCAGGTGCGACGGGCCACCGGCCATGGTCAGCCAGATCACGCGCTTCGCCTTCGCGGGGTAGTGCAGCGGACGCACCACGCCGGGCCAGCGATCCTTCCCCGGCGCCCGATCGGCGGCGGAAAGAAGATCCGGCTTCAACAAGGACGCCAACGCCAGCGCCCCAACCCCCTGGGACGCCCGCCCCAGGAACACGCGCCGCGTCTGCTGCTGTCCGCGGAATTGAAGGAACTCAGAAAGGGAAGACATGAAAACAAGCGCTTGGGTTCGGCCTTAAACTTTAGACTTTGGACCTTCGACTTTGGACTCCGCTCAAGACCGGGTCATCGTTTCGTGGAGATTGAGCAGTGCCCGGGCGATGTCGGTCCAGGCGGCGAGCTCAGCGGGATCGAGATCGGTTGGAACGGAACTGGCGCCACTCTTCAGGAACGCCATCGCCGCCGCCGTGTCGGATCGATAGTCCGCTGACTGGCGATCCAGCAACCCCAACAATACCGACACTTCCTCGCTGGATGCTGAACGGGACAACGTTTCCCGCCAGGCCCAGCGCACGCGCTGTTCCGGCGACTTGGGCGCCTCGCGGAGAATTCGCACTGCCAACCGCTTTGCCGCCTCCACATAGGAGGGATCGTTCATCAGCACGAGGGCCTGCTGCGGGATGTTTGAGCGGGCACGCTCGGCCGCGCATTCCTCACGCGTTGGCGCATCGAAGGCCAGCATGGCCGGATGCACGTACGACCGTTGCCACCAG
>CANGMO010000301.1 GCA_947454295.1 Verrucomicrobiota bacterium
CGGTGTTTTCCGTCGGGGTGCTGGCGGGGCGCCATGGATGGCTTGAAGCGCTGGCCTGCTCCCGGCTCGCGGCGCGGGCGGGCGGAGGCGTGCTGGTCGCAGGGCCGGTGGCGATGTTCGCGGTGCTGGTGCTGGGGGGCGCGATGAAATCCGGCGACTTCCAACTCTTCAAGGGCGGCTGGCACTGGCAGGCCTTTGGGCTCGCGGCGTGGGAACAGCTGTCGGGAGTGGCGCTTGGCCTTGGAGCGATGGCCCTGTTCCAACGACGGTTCAACACCGATGGCCCGCTGGCCCGCTGGATGGCGCGCCATTCCTTTGGCGTGTACGTTCTGCACGCGCCGATTCTGGTGGCGCTGGCTCTGGTGATGCATCCGCTCCCGGGAGGACCGGTGCTGAAGATGCTGCTGTTGACCGGACTGGGGCTGGTGCTCAGTCACGGCGCCGCAGCGCTCGCCAAGCAAGTGCCGGGACTCCGGCAAATCCTCTAGTCAGAACCCGGAGCGTCTAACCGCAGACGGACGCAAATTGTGAAGCTGAGAGCGGGAACAAGGCTGTTCCGACTGTTGCATCTGCAGGTTCAAGCCCAACTCGTGGCGATCCCTCGGTGTTGGAACGCTCATTCGGGGTGGGTGCGCTCCTCCTTTCACGACGGGTGATTCAACGTTGTAGCCGTTCGCCTGTTCTGCCGAGGGGCTTCCAATTGGGCAACGACGGCGCTGCCGCTGGTCGTTTTGAAATCTGGAGAGAGCGGCAGCTCTCCCCCCACCTCCGGTCGATAGAGCTGGCGCTCGCGCATTACCACGACTCGCCATCTTCCACGCTTCAACTGTTCAACCCCTCAGGCGATGACTTCGCGGACGACGTTGCCGTAGACGTCGGTGAGCCGGAAGTCGCGGCCGGCGTGGCGGAAGGTGAGGCGTTCGTGGTCGAAGCCTAGGAGGCGCAGCATGGTGGCGTGCAGGTCGTGAACGGAGACGGGATTCTCCACGGCGCGGAATCCGAAGTCGTCGGTCGCCCCGTAGATCGTTCCGCCCTTGATGCCGCCGCCCGCCATCCAGAGGGAGAAGCCCCAGTGGTTGTGGTCGCGACCCGCCGCCGCGCCGGCGCCGTTCTGGCTCATTTCCACCGATGGGGTGCGGCCGAATTCTCCGCTGCACAGGATGAGGGTGCTGTCGAGCATGCCACGCTGCTTCAGGTCCGTAATCAACGCCCCGAGCCCCTGGTCGCACTCGTTGGCGACTTTGCGATGTTCCTCGCGGATGTTGGAATGGCTGTCCCAGGGTTGAAGGTTGCCATGCCAAGTCTGGACGAATCGGACTCCGCGTTCCACAAGCCGGCGGGCAATGAGGAGCTGGCGGTTCTGCGGGCCTTCTCCATACGCCTTTCGAATGTGTTCCGGTTCCTGATCCACATCGAAGGCGTCGGTGGCCTCCATTTGCATGCGATAGGCCAGCTCGAAGGCCTTGATGCGCGACTCCAGCGCCGCCTCGCCCGGTCGGGAGGCCAGGTGTTCGGCGTTGAGTTCGCGCAGCAGGTCGAACTGCCGCCGTTGATCCTGGGGACCGAGGCGGGCATTGCGGATGTGGTCGATCAGTTTCTTGGGATCCGCTTGCGAGGTGTCGATGTGGGTTCCCTGATACGAACCGGGCAGAAATGCGGAACGCCAGTTGGCGGCACCGCCGACGGGCATGCCGCCCGGACAGAGCGCGACGAAGGCGGGCAGATTCTGGTTTTCGGAGCCCATGCCCCAAGTCAGCCAGGAGCCGAAGCTCGGCCGCACCTGCCGCTGGTCACCGGTGTTCATGAGCATCAGCGACAGCTCATGGCTGGGCAGCTCCACGTGCATGGAGCGGATCACCGCCAGATCGTCCGCGCACTTGGAAAGGTGCGGGAACAGGTCGCTGATCGGGATGCCGCTTTGCCCATGCCGTTTGAAGGTGAACGGCGAGGGGAGAGCCACGCCGGTCTTCCGCTCGGTTTGCAGATTCTCGTACGGCAGCATCTGACCCGCCCGTCGCGTCAGCTCGGGCTTGGGGTCGAAGGTGTCGACCTGCGACATGCCGCCGTTGAGGAAGACATGAATGACGCGCTTTGCGGTGGGCGGGAAATGGGGCGCGAGGGTGGCGTCGCCGGCAAACGCCGGCTGACAAATCAAATCCGCGAGGGCCAAAGACCCGACGCCCATGCCGCATCGCGTGAGGAAGCGGCGCCGCGAGTGGGGAAGCTGGGAGTTCATGGTTCTGGTTCAGTCCACAAAGGAAAACTCATTGGCGGCGAGCAGCGAGTGCGCGACCTGCTGCCACGCCAAGTCCTGTGCGGTTTTGTCGCCGGCCTGCACAAAGCCCAGAATCCGATTCAATTCCGCCGGCCGGGGTTCGCGGGCGAAGACACGTCGATACAACTCGCGGGCACGCTTGGAATCATCCGTGCCGGCGGACTTGCCGCAGAGGGCGGCGAGTGCCTTGGCGCGATCCTGAACGAACTCGGAGTTCAGCGCGAACAGCGCCTGTTGCGGCACAGTGGTATCGGGTCTGCGGGCAGTGCAGGAACTGGGATTGGCCGCATCGAAGGTGCTCGAGAGATTCGAGACGATGTCGCGGTTCACAAAGGCGTAGATGCTCCGCCGCAGAACGCCGGGCTGAGCCTGACGATCGAACGGCTTGCCGCCCATGGTCAGGTCGAGTTCTCCCGAAGCCCACAGCATGGAATCGAGCATCGCTTCCATCTCCAGCCGGCGGGTCGGCATGCGCCACCATAGCTGGTTGTCCGGGTCGATGTTCCTCGCCTTCTCATTCTCCACCGCGCCCTGCGCGTACACGGCGGAGAGCATGATGCGACGGTGCAGGTGCTTGATGGACTCCCCGTCCGCCTCGAAGACCGACGCGAGATAGTCGAGCAGCTCGGGATGCGTGGGCCGGCTGCCGCGGGTGCCCCAGTCGTCGGGTGTCCGGACGAGGCCCTGACCGAAATGGTGCTGCCAGACCCAGTTCACCAGCACCCGGCGGGTTAGCGGGTTTTCCGGGGAGATCACCGCGCGGGCCAGGCCGAGTCGTCGAGCGCCGTCGGGAAATGGTTCTGAATGTCCCCGGTTGATGGCGGAAAGGAACTGAGGCTTCACCACTTCGCCGCGGGCGAGGGGATTGCCGCGCTTCAACACATGAAATGTCGGGGCGGTCGCGGGCTCACTGACCACCATGGCGCGAGCCGGAGATCCGGCGGCGTTGAGGTGCAGTTCGTGAATCGCCCCCCGGCGGCCACCAAGGACATCGTTGACCGTGCGATTCAGCAGGCTCAACGCGACGGAATCAGGCACTGCGGTCGGGCTGTTGGCGCCGTAGAGATGACGACGCAACTGCCGCACTACCGGGCTGTTGATCTCGAGTTGTCGGGGATCTTCATCGGGGATGAGTTCGGCCCGTGGGGCGGCCTCGGCGGATGCGGTCATCAACGCCTTCAGCCACGCCTGGTGCACGGCGGCGAACAAGTCTCCGTAGGCGTCCGCGATGTCCACCATGGAGCTGCGGGGCTTCCGACCGATGGCTTCGAGCACCCGGGGATTCCAGCGGGGGGCTTCGGCGGCGAGTTGGTGCAGGTTCTTGAACGCGTTGGTGTCCCCGTTCTCTTTCCTCAAGGTGCCTACCAGATTCGTGCACGCGCCCTCGAATCCATCCTCTGGCAGCCGTGCCAATCGCACCCACGGGCCGAACACCGGATCGGTGTCGGGCATCGCAGCCAGGTAGTCGCGCCACCGATTGAGGATCAAGGGCCGGATGTCGTCGGTACGGTAGGACAGGAATTCGGTGGAGATGTCCTGTTCCGGCGCACCCTTGGCGAGCTCGCGGAGGTAGAGGCCCACCTGCATGCGCAGCCGACCGCGCATCACTTCGTTTTGTTCCGCGGCCATGTCGTCGTGGCGCGTCTGGAGGCGCGCCAGTTCCCGCTGGTAGTCACGACGGGCGTCATCGGTCGGGGCGGTGTCGATCACCGGCAGGGAATCGGGCGTGCGACTCGGGGCCAATGCGGCGTAGAGGGAATAGTAGTCGCGCGTGGAAATGGCATCGAACTTGTGATCGTGGCACCGGGCGCAGGCCACGGTGAGGCCCATCAAGCCCCGGGAAACGACGTCGATTTGATCATCGATTATGTCGTTCCGGGTGCGGTATTGCATGCCGACGGTCAGAAAGCCCAGGCCCGCCAGCGCGGGATCGTTGTCCTTCAGCCCCATCTGGTCGGCCGCAATCTGCTCGGTGACAAAACGGCCGTAGGGCAGGTCGGCGTTGAAGGAAC
>CANGMO010000302.1 GCA_947454295.1 Verrucomicrobiota bacterium
CTCGAATCCGAATCGAGATCAACCATCTCCAGCAGCGTCTCGGAACCGCGCCCACCGCGTTTTCGTACGGCGGAACGAAACCCGTTCTGGACGAACCGGTGCCGCTGTTTCAAATCACGGTGGCCGATCCGGAGAGCGTCCCCCCGCGTTCTCTGCTGGCTCCCCCCTGAACGCGCGACTTCAGTCCCCTGAAGCCGTCTAAATATTTCTCGCCCGGGCACGTCCATCCGTCAGACTTTGCCCTCCATGTCTCCCATTGAGCGCACCATCGAGGTACGCTGGCGCCACCAGGTGCACTTCACGCACCGGGTATTCGCGCCGGACAATCCGTTGCTTTCCGACGTCCTGACCGGCGGCGGCGCAGGCCCCTTCCAGCGCCGTTCCAAGGTCCTGGTCGTGCTCGACGAATCCCTGTCGGTGGCGCGACCAGAGCTCGTCCGGTCGATCGAAGGCTACTTTTCCGCACGCAGCGAATCCCTGACTCTCGTGGCAACCCCGCTCTTGATGGTTGGGGGTGAGGCAGTGAAGAACGCCTTTTTCCGCGTCTCGGAAGTCCACGCGCTCATCGACCGGCATCACATCGATCGGCACGATTACATCCTCGCTATCGGCGGCGGGGCCCTGCTCGACATGGTTGGCTTGGCTGCGGCCACGGCGCATCGCGGCGTCCGCCTGATCCGCCTGCCCACCACCACGCTGGCCCAGGATGATTCCGGCGTCGGGGTGAAAAACGGGATCAACGCCTTCGGAAAAAAGAATTTCGTCGGCACCTTTGCGCCGCCCCATGCGGTCATCAATGACTTCCAATTCCTCGAAACGCTGTCGCCGCGGGACAAGCGGGCGGGCTACGTCGAGGCGGTGAAGGTGGCCTGTATTCGCGACGCGGCCTTTTTCCAACAGATCGAAACCGACGCCGACCGGCTCGCCGTTTTCGAACCCGCAGCCATGCACGCGCTGATCCACCGCAGCGCCGAACTGCATCTGAATCACATCGCCACGGGAGGCGATCCATTTGAGATGGGCAATGCCCGCCCGCTGGACTTCGGTCATTGGGCCGCCCACAAGCTGGAGCAGCTCTCCGAGTACCGCATCCGGCACGGCGAAGCCGTGGCCGTGGGCATCGGACTCGACGTCCTCTACGCGCGCCGGATGGGATACCTTTCCGCGGCGCAGTCCGAGCGGATCCTGGTGCTTCTCGAACAGCTCGGCTTCGACCTCTTCGCCAGCGAGCTGCTGCATCGTGATGAAAACGGTCAGCTGCTGGTGGTCGCCGGATTGGAAGAATTCCGGGAACACCTCGGAGGCGAATTGACCATCACCCTGCTGCGCGAAATCGGGCGCGGTTTCGAGGTACACGAGATGAACCTCCCCCTGGTGGTGGAATCCATCCACGAACTGGAAACCCGTCACGCCCGTCGCACCCGCGTGGTCATTCCCGCGCAAAGGGCGGGGTGAACGGGGATTGGGAATGAGTAATCGGTGATCGGTAATCGGTGATCGGTGGCCAGTTACTGACGACCGCTTGGATTCGACATCAGCTTGTAGCAGCAGGTGAGTCTGCGCTCGATCGATTTCAGATCCCGGATTCCCCGCTACTGATCACTGATTACTGATCACCATCCCCCATTCCCACTCACTCCCCCCTTCCCGTCCATTTGGCGAGGTGCATGGGAAAAATTGCGACATTGGTCTCCGGCAGGATCTCCACGTCGTTTCCGGCAAACGTCATCTTCAGGGTGAAGGTGTACGGGGTCTCCGGGAAGCACAGCTTGGCCACGAGCGTGTCGCGGGCGGGCCAGGCGGCGCTCGAGGCCACGTGACGGTCCGGAAAGATGCCAAACTTGACCCGCCCCTTCACCCAGCTGCCGGAACCGCATTGGATCACGCGATCCTGCCCCTGAAAGCGAAGCGTCAGCGTGGTTCCACCGGCGTCGGAGCGGGTAATGGTCAGCGCTTCGAGTCCCTGCTCGTTCGACGCAATCGCGTAGCGCTTGCCGATCACGCCGGCATTCGCGGGAGCACTGGCAGCGCCTTTCACGGTTGGAAGGGTCAGGCCTTGCAGGGCTTGCCGGAGGTGCTGCTCGGCGGCCTGATCCTTCGGCAACCGATTCGGCTTCATGGCGGGAAGCAGGCGGTCCCAGACCAGGTTCAACACCGCCTGCATGTCCTTCAATCCGCTGGTGATGGCGATCACGGCATCCTGGTCGGGCATCACGAGGCAATATTGTCCGAAGGCCCCATCTCCGCGGAACGCGTTGTGCTGGCAGCGCCAGAACTGGTAGCCGTAGCCCTGATCCCAGTCGCTGCGCGGATTGCTGCCGTTCGACGTTTGGCGCGCCGTCGCCGCCTCCACCCAACTCGCCGGCAGGAGTTGCTTGCCCTGCCAGCGGCCCTTTTGAAGATAGAACTGGCCGAACTTCGCGATGTCCTCGGTGCGAACGCTGAGACCGTAGCCACCCAACGAGATGCCCTGCGAATTCTTGTCCCAGGTGGGATCCACGATGCCGAGCGGCTCAAACAGCCGCGGCTGCAAATACTCGCGAACCGTCTGCCCGCTCACCTTCTGCACGATCGCCGAGGCCATGAACGTGGCGGGGGTGTTGTAGAGAAACCGCGTGCCCGGCTTGAAGGGCACCGGATGCGCCAGAAAGGCACTGGTCGTCATGCCGTCGGCGGAAATCGGGATCTCGCGCTCGTGTCCCGCCTGCATGCGAAGCAGATCCGCCACCCTCATTGATTTGAGGTTTGCGCTGGGTTGTGCGGGCGCCTCACCGGGGAAGAACTTCAACACCTCGTCATCGACGCTGAGCTTGCCCTCGCTCACCGCGAACCCGACCGCGGTCGACGTGAAGCTCTTGCTCAGGGAGTACAATTCGTGACGCGTCGAGGCGTCGTAGGGCGTCCACCAGCCTTCGGCGACGACATGGCCGTGACGCACCATCATGAAGCTGTGCATCGATTGAAGGGACTGATCCGCCTCCTCCACAAACCCGAGAATCGCACTGGAGGAAATACCCTCGGCCTCCGGAGTGCTGCGCGGTAGTGAGACCGCCTTGTCGGCGTACGCCTGGAGGGAGCCAGCGAGGGTGAGAGCAACGAGCCAGCCGGCAATTGCGGTGCGTTTCATGGGAGTGAATGAAGCCTGCCGGGATTCCCGACCCGGGGCAATGCCAGGGAGGCTTCAGATTTTTTGTGCGATTCGGACGGACCCGGGTACTAACGGATGACCATGCCGATGCCCTTGTCCTCCGACTCGGACTCCGAGCTGCTGGACCGCTACAGAGGTTCCGGCCCTGACGCAGACTCTGCCTTCACGGAGCTGGTCCGGCGTCATCTCGACGCCGTGTATTCGTCGGCACTCCGCCGGCTCGGTGGCGATGCCGCGGGTGCGGCCGATCTTTCGCAGCAGGTCTTCTCCGAACTCGCCCGCCAGGCGGCGTCTTTGAAACGCCATCCCGCCCTGATCGCGTGGCTCTTCACCACGACCCGCCAGCTGGCCTCCCGGGCGATTCGCGACGAGGTGCGTCGACGGCAGCGCGAGCGGGACGCGGCTTCTTCTGAATCCATGGCCCCCGAATCCCCCGCTCCCGACTGGCATGCCATTGCGCCCTTGCTGGATTCGGCACTCGATTCCCTCGACGAGGACGAACGCCGGATTCTGTTGCTTCGCCATTTGGAGCGACAGCCGTTTGGAACCATTGGGGCACAGCTCGGGTTGAAGGAGAACACGGCCCGCATGCGCGCTGAACGCGCCCTCGAGAAACTTCATCGATCCCTGTCCCAGCGCGGCGTCACGTCCACTGCGGCTGCGCTGGCCTATATTCTGGAGGGTCAGGCCATTACCGCCGCCCCGGCAGGACTGGTCGCCTCGATCTCCACCGCCGCGATTTCCGCAGCCTCAGCCCCGGTTGGATTCCTCACCCTTATGGCCAGCACCACCGTCAAGACCACCCTCCTCACGCTCAGCCTCACGGCCCTGGGAACGGCGTGGTTCTTCGAGACCAGGGAGGTTCGTCAACTCCGTGAGTCCAGTGCAGTGCTCATGCGGCGGCTTTCCACCGATCAGGAGGAACTCGATTCCCTGCGCGCCCGACTCGCGACCCAACCCCAGGCCGTCTCGTCCAATTCGACCAGCCGGTCCGAGATTCTCCGGTTGCGCGGGCAGGTCGCCCACCTTCTGAGGGAACGGCAAGCTGCCACGTCCACCAACCGGCCCGCAGGGTCGCAGTCTCACCCGTCGCCGAATTGGAACCCGCTCGACGGCCTCGCCGAACGCGGCATGGC
>CANGMO010000303.1 GCA_947454295.1 Verrucomicrobiota bacterium
TACGTCACCATCAACCTGGGATTGGAACAACGCGTTCCACTGGCGGAGCGGCGCGAACTTCGGGTGCGTCTCGAGACCGTGAATCTGGCCGATGCCCAATACGTGCTGCGCGACGGCACGGGAATCGGCGTCAACGCCTCCCAGTATGGCGCACGTTTCGGGTTATTCGGATCGGTCAGCCTCCGCTTCTGACCCATCCGCGGGACGAGATCAACGGCGCGGGGTGTCTGTCAGTCGTTCGAAGGCGTGGACGAGGACGCGAATTTCGCGGACCGATCCGTCCTGCAGCAGGACCTCCACCACATCGAACCGCCACCTCACGCGGGAATCCGGCAGGCGACGGAGGTAGTGCTGCGCCGTATGGAGCAGTCGCCGTCGCTTGCCGGCATTCACTGCCGCCGCGGGCCGCACCCAGGCCTCGGAAGAGCGCGTCTTGACCTCCACAAAGACCAGGAACTCCCCGTCGCGAAACACCAGATCGATCTCTCCTCGCGATCCCCGATAATTCGAAGTGAGATGCGTCCACCCCCTCCGGCACAATTCCGCTGCCGCCGCCTCCTCGCCAAGCCGACCGCGGCGCAAATGTTCCGGCTCGGCCGCGCGCCGTGTCGTCCAACGCCTCCACCACGTCATCAGATTCATCACGAAAACAGATCCGGCTCGGGCTGACGCAGCGGGGCAAAACTCCGTCGATGGATCGGACACGGTCCGAGACGCCGCAACGCCTCCAAGTGATCGGCGGTGGGATATCCCTTGTGACGTGCAAACCCGTAGCCCGGCCACTGCGCCTCCGCTTCCTGCATCACTCGATCCCTGGTGACCTTGGCGAGAATGCTCGCCGCGGCGATGGAATAGCTGCGCGAGTCGCCCTTCACCAGCGGGGTTTGGGGAAGACGCATGGACTTCACCGACAGTCCATCCACCAGGACATGATCCGGAGCGGGCTTCAGATGCTCCAGCGCCCGGTTCATGGCCCGATGCGTCGCCTGAAGAATGTTCACGGCGTCGATTTCCGCGGGAGACGATTCCGCGATGTGAAACTGAATCTCCGCGTGGTCCGTCAGCCAGCGAAAGAACTCCTCGCGGCGCGACTCCGACACCTGTTTGGAATCGTTGAGTTCTCTGAGCGGAACCGGAATTCCCTCCAAGATCCAAGCAACCGGAAATACCACCGCGGCGGCCACCACTGGCCCGGCCAACGGGCCGCGTCCCGCCTCATCCACACCCGCCAGACGCCGGCAACCTCGCGCGAGAAGCTCACGCTCATGGAGGAAGCGGTCGATGGAGTTCGCAGGCACGGGAGAACCGTCACGTGTCTGCCGGAATCCTGGCAATGCGGATTCGCTTCGGGATGACCCTAATGCTGGATCATCGCGGGCACAGGACGCGCGCGGGAGGCTGGTCAAATGGCACCGCCCGCCTAGGCTTCGACTCGTGACACCTGTGTACGACATTGCCGTGGTGGGTTCCGCATTTGGCGGATCGCTGATGGCCATGATTGCGCGCCGGCTGGGACGATCGGTGCTGCTGCTGGAACGGGGACGTCACCCCCGGTTTGCGATCGGGGAATCGTCCACACCACTCTCCAATCTCCTGCTCGAATCGCTCGCCCGGCGCTTCGATCTTCCTGCCATCGCCCCGCTGGCGAAATGGGGCACCTGGCAGCAACGCCATCCCGGCATCGCGGCCGGACTCAAGCGGGGATTCACCTTCCTGCATCATCGATTCGGCGACTCCTTTTCCCCCGGTCCGGCCGGTGAACGGGAGCTGCTCGTGGCGGCCAGCCCGACCGACACCATCGCGGATACCCACTGGTACCGGCCCGACGTGGATCATTTGTTTCAACGCGAGGCGGTGGCTTTGGGAGTTGAGTATCGGGATGAGGTGATCCTTGAAGGTTGGAAGGAAGTCGGCGGGGACCTCGTTCTTCGCGGATCCCGGCACGGGCGCGCCGCGGAATATCGGGCCCGCTTCCTCATCGATGCCAGCGGACCACGGGGATTTCTCCACACCACGCAAGGCGGCGCGGAGGAGGAGATTCCGGGCGTGACGCCGAACGAAGCGCTCTACTCGCACTTCACCGGAGTGGGCCGCTGGGAGGATCGTCATCCTCCGGAATCCGGCGCCCCCTTCCCGGCGGACGATGCCGCGTTGCATCACGTGTTTCCCGGCGGATGGATGTGGGTGCTTCGGTTCAACCATGGCATCACCAGTGCGGGCGTCTCGGTAACGCCGGAACTGGCTGCGGAGTTAAACCTGGCCGAAGGCGAACCTGGGTGGCGACGCCTGCTCGATCGGCTGCCTTCGGTGCGGGAACAGTTTCAACACGCCACGGCGCGGATTCCCTTCCGACATCTCCCGCGCATGGCATTTCGCAGTCCCCCCATGCGGATGCCCCGCTGCGCGCGGCTGCCGTCGGCGGTTGGATTCGTAGACCCGCTGCTCTCCACCGGATTCGCACTCAACCTCCTGGGCATCGATCGACTCGCCACGCTTCTCCAGTCCGAGGATCTCCAGTCGGCGGAGGCGCTGTGGGATCATGAGCTGGCAACCCAGAACGATTTGCTGGCGGCGGGACGCATGATTGGCGGACTGCAGGCGCACTTCAATCGCCCCGCCGTGTTTTCAAACCTGCTGATGCTCTACTTCGCCGCGGCAAGTTTCTCAGAGACGGCCCGCCGCCTGAATCGCCCCCATTTGGCCCCCGGATTCCTGCTGCACGGGCATTCCACATTCGGTCCGGAGAGCGTGGGATTGCTTGGGAAGGCGGTTCAATGGCCGCTTCAGGTCTCATCCGCGGAATTTCGTGAGCGGATTCGCCGAGCGGTGGCTCCGGTGGATGTCGGGGGATGGTTTGATCCGGGCCGAACGCGCTGGCATCCGGTCGAAACCGCGCCGCTTTTCCGTGCGGCATCCGGGTTGGAGTCTACTTCTGCCGAAATCGAGGCGTTGTTGCGCGGAGCCGGATTCCCTGAAGAGCAGTGCCATCCGCCCCGGTGAACGGAAACGCGTTGCGGCGTACCGCCGGCCGCGGACCCCGCTATGGGGCCGCCGGAGTTCCCAGCAGGACCTGGCCCGGCTTCGGTTCGGCGGTCGGCTGATTCGTCGAGGGATGCTGGCGACGCTGAATGCGCTGGCGCAAGGCCTCCTCGAATCGCGCCTGCTGCTCTGGTCCGAGCTCCGCGGAAATCCGGGCCTTCAACTGCTCCAGTTCCGCTCGGGCCACGGGCAGCATGGGTTCCCACAGTTTCTGGAAGCGATCGTGGCTTTCCTTGATGAGCCCCTCGACCCGGGTTCGCTGTTCCTGCGGCAATTCAAGCTGCCGAATCGTGCGACGCAGGGTTTCAAACCGCTGCCACAACGCGAGAGGCAGCGCGCCCCGGCGATCCATTTCCGCCCGTCGCGCCTGGGTCATGCGCCGCGTCTCGAGCAGGCTTCCCACCACCACCCCGGCGCCAAAGATCACCAGGGTCGCGAGGATGAGCTTTAGCGCCTTCATCGCACGTCAAAGCTCCGGAATCACCTCGGCACCGGCAGGCGACGCCGTGTCGAGATCCGCCGAAAGCATCTCCATGGAATCGGACCAATCCACGGCAGGCGCGGGCAGCGACACGTGGAGGGCAAAGGCAAGACCGCAAACCCCGACGCTCGAAACCGCCGCACGCCAGAAACCGCGGGTCCACTCGCCGAGCAGGTCGCCGGCCGAAGAAGCCCCGGCCGCGGCGGCACGGACGCGCCACATCACGCGCGACTCAAACCCGTGCGGCACCACGTCGCTCGGGGCAGCCGTACGGGCCGCCTCGATCAATCGCGTTTTGAGCGCATCCAAATTCATCTCACTGGGGTCTGACGAAGCCATGGGATAGGGGGTTACAGATACTTCTCCTGGGCCATTCTTTGGAGGATTTTCTTCATTTCCGCCCGCGCCCGAAAGGCCCGGACCTTGACCAGCGGCACCGACCACCCAGTCAATTCGGCGATCTCCTTCACGCTGCGATCCTCAATCTCCAACAGCGTGATGATCAACCGGGCCGGAGGGGACAACTTCTCCAACACCTTTGCCACCAGGGCTCTGGCAGCATCCGCATCGGGGTTCGCATCCGCCGGCGCGGTGGCAAACTGGTCCAGCCAGCCGCTCTCGTCCTCGGTCAAATCGGTAACGGAATGCTCCCGGTTCTTTTGATGCGCCCGCAGCGCATCGTAGCAGGTGCGGACCGCCAGCCGCATGAGCCAGTGCTCAAACGGGGCCTCCCCGCGCCAGGAGCTCAGCTTGGA
>CANGMO010000304.1 GCA_947454295.1 Verrucomicrobiota bacterium
CAGTCGTTCGGCAGTGAGCTTGTCGGCGGCATTGGGGGCGACGTCGGTCGGTTCCTGCCCCGCCTGTCCCATGGCGCCGCTGTTGCTCCCCAGACGATTCACGCCCTCGGCGTTGTACGGGGTCTCAGGCACGCCCGCCCAGATCATCCCGTGCTGCATCGCGAGGGTGAAGAAGTAGTGCAGGGTGTTCAGCTTGTCGCCGCTCGGGGAGCCGGAGACGGTAAATCCCGCCGCGAGCTTGTCGCGCCAGGAGCTGTTGAACCAGCGGCCGGCGGTGGCGTCCGCGAAGGCCTTGAACTGCGCCGCCGGTCCACCCATGTAGGTTGGGCTGCCAAAGACGATGGCGTCGCTGGCATCGAGCTGGGCGAGGACCGCATCGTTCTTGTAGCGCCCCTTGTCGATGTCGTCGCCCGAGATGCTGAGCACCTGCGAGCGCACGCCTTCGACCGAAGCGGCGCCGACGGCGAGCGCCTCAGCAAGCTTGGTGGTGTGACCGGAACCGGAGAAGTGAATGATGGTGACGAGGGACATACTCGGAGATTGCGAATCGGAGTTGGGAGTTCGGAGTTGGGAGATGGGGTTAGGCTAGATTGAAGAGGAGGAATTGTGCGGCGTTGATGGACTCGATGGACAGGGTGCCGGGTTCGGTGACGGCGAGGGCGTCGCCGCCGTGGAGCGTGGTGTCGCCAATCCGCACGTCGCCCACGGCGACATGCAGCCAGACGTGGCGGCCGGCGCCGACGGTGTGGGTCACCGTCTGACCCGCCTCCAGCCTGGCCAGCCAGAGTTCGGCGTCCTGGTGGATGGCGATGGCGCCACCGTCACTGGTCGGTCCCGCCACCTTGTGGAGCACGCCCGTGGCCGCGGTGCTGAAGGAGCGCTCCTCGTACCGGGGCGTGACGCCGCGCCGATTGGGTTGAATCCAGATCTGGAGCAGGTGGGTGGCCTCGTCCGCGGAGGGATTGAATTCGCTGTGCATCACGCCGCTGCCGGCGGCCATGTACTGCACGTCGCCGGGACGAATGATTCGCCCGTTGCCCATGGAGTCCTTGTGCTGCAGGGAGCCGCGAAGGATGTAGGTGATGATCTCCATGTCGCGATGGGGATGGGTGCCGAATCCCATGCCGGGGAGGATGAGATCGTCATTGATCACCCGCAGACTGCGAAAGCCCATCCAGCGGGGATCGTGGTAATCCGCAAAGCTGAAGGAGTGGTAGGATTCGAGCCATCCGTGGTTCGCATGGCCGCGCTCGGCGCTGCGCCGGATGAACGTGCCGGTCGTCGTGGCCGGGGCGGCACCACCGGCGGGTGCCGAGTTCACTGTCGTCGATGTCGTTGTCATGCCCCCAACATGGCAGGTTGTTGCCGATCACGGGAAAGACCGAGTTGCTTGCCTGAGCATGCTTGAAAGGTATGCTGGTCGCATGGAGCTCCGGCATCTGCGGTATTTCGTGGCGGTGGGTGAGGCGGAGAACGTCTCGCGTGCGGCGCTGTCGCTCCATGTATCGCAACCGGCGTTGAGCCGTCAGATCCGCGACCTGGAGGAGGAACTGGGATTCGCGCTGCTGGAGCGGGCAGCCCATTCCGTGAAGCTGACTCCGGCCGGTCGGGTGTTTCTGAAGGAGTCAAAGGCGGTGCTGGAGCGGACGGACGAGGCGGTCGAGCGGGCTCGAGCGGCGGTGCCCTCGGGGAGCGGGGAATTGCACGTCGGTTACGCGATGTCGCCCACGGTACGAATCCTGCCGCCCGCCTTGAGAGCCTTTCAGGCGGAGCGCCCCGGGGTGAAGGTGCGGCTTCACGATCTTTCCACCACCGAGATGCTGGCCGGTCTCCGTGCGGGACGGTTGCAGTTGGCGATCGTGGTCTGCCCGGCACCACAACGCCTGCGCGGGCTGGAGTTTGAACCCCTGGCGGTGGGTGAAATGATCCTGGCCATGTCGCCGCGGCATCCGCTCGCGCGCCGGCGGGAAGTGACCGTGCGCGAGGCGGCGGCCCAGCCGCTGGTTGTCTTTTCGCGCGCCGAGTACCCGGATTATCACCAATCGCTGGAGGTCCTGTTTGCCGGTGTCCGGCCCAAGCCGCGGATCGCCGAGGAACATGACAGTGTGGCGAGTCTGATTGCGGCGGTGGAGGCGGGCACGGGGGTCGCGGTGGTGACCGAGTCGCTTGGCTGCGTGGCTGGTCCGCGGCTTCGATTGAAGCCGCTGTCGCCGAGGCCGAAGCCGTTTCAGATCGGCGCGGCATGGGTCCGCGGCGCGCTTGGGGAGGATGCCCGGCATTTCCTCGACGCCACGCGAAGTTCGGCTGCCAACGATCAGTCGCGGTGACGCTATTCGGACATCGATCTTGACGAACCGGTGACGGCACCGCCCTCTTGGCCCACGTCATTCGTCGTGGGGGACGCGTGGTGGGTGCGGTGTTCCGGAATCCAGTCCATGCAGTGTTTCACGCGTGCAGCTGCGGTCGGGTGGCTTTCTCTTCTCGGCCATTTTGTCCGGGTACTCGGCGGCGAGTACGGGGACGTTGAGGTCTCCTTCGGCGGCGCGACGACGCTGGCTGGCGTCGCCCACACCGTGACCACCAATCCGGACGGCACCGGGATCAATTTCTGGCTTTCCGAATACGAGGGGGCGGCGGCGAAGCACGTGAGTCTTTCGAATCCTCACATCGCGGCGGCCGATGCCTTCGGCAACACCTACATCGCGGACAAGGCGAGCCATTCGATCCTCAAACTCTCCCCCGACGGACTGATCCACACCTTCGCCGGCACGCACGAGCCGGGTTTCAATGGCGATGGACCGGCGCCGGCCCGAACCCTGCAGATCACCTCGCCGAATGGTCTGTTCGTGTTTCCCGACGGGACGGTCTACCTGCTCGATCCGGGAAACCACCGCATCCGAAAGGTCGACCGCTCGGGGATCATGACGACCGTGGTCAACGATCCCGATCCCTCGTGGATGCCCTCAGGGCGCGCGTTGTGGGTGAGTGCGGATCAGTCGCTGATCTATTACTCGCACGAATATCCCCCGATCCCGCCGAGCACGGTGGCCAGTGGTGCAGTGATCAAGAAATGGACCCCTTCGCACGGCATTGAGGTGGTTTGTGGCGCCGAGGTCGGCTTTCGCAATCCGGCCAACCTGGCGGTCAACCCTGTGGATGGAAAACTCTGGGTGACCGACCGGGCCGAGGAAGATCTGACCAGACTGGAAACCGGGGTTTTCCGAATTGATGGCGTGAATCAGCGGACGCGCATGACGGGTGACGTCAACGAGCCCAAGGCGTCGACGGGGCAGGAGGCGCTGCATAGCTTCATCGAACAGCCGCGGGGCATCGCCTTCCTGTCGGATGGCTCGTATTTCCTATGCGGCCACAAGGACGGGAATGTGTGGTATGTCGACGTCCACGGAATTCTGCACCGGTACATTCAGGGGTCGGGGAAGGGGGACATCTATCTGGTCAATGACGGCGACCGGCCCCCGCTGAACTCCAAGAACGTGATCAGCCAGCCCCGCGCGGTGACCCTGGCGCCAAACGGCGATCTGCTCGTGGTGAGCAACGACAGCGGCTACCTGCTCCGGGTGCGCTGGATCGCACCGCCGGTACTGCCTGGAGATCTGAGGGTGGTGTCGGTTGGTGTGGCGGGGGTGCGGCTCCAATTCACCGGTGAATTCGGACGAGGATATCGGGTGGAACGGACGGCATCGATCGGAGCACCCGACTGGGATTCACGCGGTGCAGTGGGTGGCGCGGCGACGGGCTCGACGGCAAGCTTTAACGACGTCCCGGCGGAATCCGACAGCGCGTGGTTTTACCGGCTGCTTCCCGCCCAGTGAGAAGCGTTGCCAGTGAGAAGCCTGGTCGGCAACGTCGCGGCCATGTCGTCGCTCTCACATCTCACGCCGTCCGGTGAAGCGCGGATGGTCGATGTCTCGGCCAAACCGCCGCTGGTGCGCGAGGCGATCGCGGAGGGCGAAATTCAGCTGAATCCCGAGACGTTGCGCCTGGTGGAGTCCAATCAGGTCGCCAAGGGCAACGTCCTCGCCACGGCCCGGATCGCCGCGATCCAGGCGGCCAAGCGGACCGGTGAGCTGATTCCTCTCTGCCATCCGCTGCCGATCACGCATTGCGCGGTGGAGTTTGAGATCCCGGCCAGTGGAGATCGGATCCGCATCACCGCCAGCGCCCGCATCGTGGCGGGAACAGGGGTCGAAATGGAGGCGCTGACGGCGGTCAGCGTGGCGGCGTTGACCATCTACGAC
>CANGMO010000305.1 GCA_947454295.1 Verrucomicrobiota bacterium
ACAATGTCGACCTCAGGATTAGGCCGGGGACTCGAGTCCCTGATGGAGCCCAAGGACGCCGCTTCGGCGAAGCGGCCGAGTTCGCGTGGCTTCGGAGTCCTGATTGGAGACGCCGCGTCGAAACCCCCGGGAATGCCGGTACCTGGCGCCGTGAATACCGATAATTTGGTATCTCCCGCGTCGGCCGTTGCGGAACCGGCGGGCAAGATGGTTGGCGGGAGTGTCCCCAGCGGCCTCCGGCCGATGTCCAGCTCAGGAACCGAGGTTCGCTGGATGTGGCGAACCCTCCTGGTGGCTGACCTGCTGCTGGTGGGTGTGGCCGCATGGATTCTGATCGAGCCGAGTCTGCGAGCGCAGCGGGGTGCCCCGGTGATCGGGAGCCTGCTCATGGTCGTCGCGACCATTTTGGGCGTGTTGAGCTCCCGGCTGTCTCGCTAAAGCCCGCAGCATGCGGTGGTTTGCGGACCACAGAGTTCCAGGGCAAATCGATCTCTGGTGCCTCTCGACGTGGCGGTCGGTTAGCGATTGGACGGCAAATTCAATGCGGCGCTCGTTGTGTGGACTCCGAATGGTCCCTGAGTGCGGCGGTCCTCTGCCGCTTTCGCCCGCCGCTAGTGGCTGGTGAGAAACCCGTCTCCGCCCTTTACCCCGGAGAGCCGGCATCCTGCCGACACGGAGAATTCTTCCCGCCGGCGCCGGTCTGGCGAGCCCTCGTCGCGTGCCCGTCTGCCCCAGTCGGTGCGCTGACCAGAGTCGCGAGAGGAGTCGCGCACTCCATGCCGCTTCCGCGCCTGGTCACCGCCCGCGGGATAATCCTGCGGGATCGCGTCGCCCCAAGTCGTGGAGACTCCGCACGGTCCCGGAGTGCGGCAGTCCTCTACCGCTTTCGCCCGCCGTTGATGGTCGGTGAGAAACCCGTCGCCGCCCTGCAGAGCGTAGCGCCGGGATCCTGCCGACAAGGAGGATTCCATCCAACGGCGCCAGCAGCTAGAGCACCCGTGGTAGGCGTGCCTGCCCGAGTTGGAGAGCGAACCTAAAGCGCGAGAGGACTCGTACGCTCCGCGGCTCCCCAAACTTCGTTGGGGATCTGGGGGCCCAATGTTCCACGTGGAACATTCCGAGAGTTGGCGACTCGAGTGGGAATCGGCATCCTTGGGCAGATGTTTGTCTATCCGAAGCGATACGACGTGATTGTCGTCGGTGCTGGCCATGCCGGGGTCGAGGCGGCACTGGCGGCTGCCCGGATGGGGTGCCAGACGCTGTTGCTGACCATCAATCTGGACACCATCGGACAGATGTCCTGCAACCCCGCCATTGGCGGACTTGCCAAGGGACATCTCGCCCGGGAGATCGATGCGCTCGGTGGGGAGATGGGAAAGACCACCGACTTGACCGGACTCCAGTTCCGGATGCTCAACACCAAAAAGGGACCCGCGGTATGGGCGCCGCGCGCTCAGTGTGACAAGAAGGCCTACCAGTTTCGACTGAAGTGGGTTTGCGAGCGCCAGGCCAATTTGGACTGCAAGCAAGGGCAGACCGTGAAGCTCCTCTTCAAAGACCAGGAAGTGTACGGGGTGGAAACGAGTCTCGAGGTGCAATTCCTGGGAACCACCGTGGTGGTCACTACAGGAACCTTCCTTCGTGGTCTGATGCATGTCGGGGGCAACCAACAAACCGGCGGACGGGCGGGAGAGGCGGCGGCGATGGGACTGTCGGCATCGCTGAAGGAGGCGGGACTGGATCTGGGACGGCTGAAGACCGGCACTCCTCCCCGTCTGGTTCGGCAGTCCATTGACTTCGACCGGTGCGAGCGTCAGGAAGGGGACGAGCCGGTCCCCTGGTTTACTTACTGGAAGGAGGACCTGTGGAACGACCCATTGTTCCACGTGGAACAGTCCTACGCTGATCACCCGACATCTGCACCGGCTGAAGTCAGCCTTCGTTACCCGCCTGGATCTATCCTTGCGCGAATCGGGACTCAGCTTCCTTGCTACCTCACGAGGACGACCGAGCGAACCCGGGAACTGGTAAAGGCCAACCTGCATCGGTCGCCGATGTACTCGGGCGTCATTGAGGGAATCGGGCCGCGATATTGTCCGAGTATTGAGGACAAGTTCGTCCGGTTCGCAGAAAAGGAGGATCACCAGATCTTCCTGGAGCCCGAGGGGATCAACACGGACGAGATCTACGTCAACGGCTTCTCCACCT
The DNA here is from genome assembly GCA_947454295.1 of Verrucomicrobiota bacterium. Lineage (GTDB taxonomy): Bacteria > Verrucomicrobiota > Verrucomicrobiia > Limisphaerales > UBA9464 > CAIVQB01. Next base: position 2,209 of record CANGMO010000305.1, read on the forward strand.
GTCTGCCCTTCGAAGTGCAGGTAGACATGGTTCGCAGCATTGTAGGATGTGAGCGGGCTGAGATTCTCAGACCCGCGTACGCGGTGGAGTACGATTTCTGTCAGCCGACCCAGCTGAACTCGAGTCTCGAGACCAAGGTGTGTCGGAACCTGTTTCTGGCCGGGCAGATCAATGGAACGTCCGGATACGAAGAGGCCGGGGCGCAGGGACTGATGGCTGGCATCAACGCGGCGCGACGCGTGCAGGCCCGGCCACCTCTGATATTGCGTCGAGATCAGGCCTATATCGGGGTTCTCATCGATGACCTGGTCACCAAGGGCACTCAGGAGCCGTACCGAATGTTCACCTCACGCGCCGAATATCGATTGGTGCTGCGACAGGACAATGCCGATGAACGGCTCAGCCGGATTGGTCATGCCATCGGACTGCTGCCGGATCGATTGCTCCACCGATACGAGGAAAAGGAGGCGGCGGTGCGGGCTGAACGCGAGCGTCTTGACCGGACCCGTGTTGGCCAGGATTCCCTCACCCAGCTCCTCCGCCGACCTGAAATCACCTACTCCCAACTGCCTGGGCCGCACCCCGACCTGTCGGAGGAAATTCGTATGCAGGTGGAAATCGGGGTGAAATACGAAGGATACATCGTCCGCCAGGAAATGGAGGTCGCTCGATTCCGCGATCTGGAGGACCGAAAGATTCCGGCCGGATTCGATTTTGCATCGGTTCCTGGAATCCGGGAAGAAGCCCGTCAAAAGCTCATCCGTATCCAACCCGGCACCATCGGTCAGGCAAACCGCATTTCGGGAGTCTCCCCGGCGGATGTCTCGCTTCTGCTGGTCTGGCTCAAGCGCTCGGCAGCGGGAGCCGCGGAGGCAGCGACTTCCGACGAGCCGCCATCATGCGGATAGATTACAGATGTAAACAACTCTAACACGGCGACCGCTCCGAATTAATGCAAGCCGGTGAATGAGGAGAGGATAAGTCTGCGATTTAACGTCTTGAAATTCCGCGAATGGCATCTCTAATGCAGCCCTCCCCAATTTAATTCCTCCGAGTGGAGGGATTGGCGGGCTTGGGCGGTGCAAATTCCGTGTGCCACCCCCAAGCCCGCTTTTTCTTTTCCTCGGCGCGGAGCCAGGAAGGCGAATCCCAGCTTCCGGTACAAACCGCCTCCGTTCGTGCTTCGCTGGAACGGGTGACACCCCGATGGGAGATCGTGGGCATTGATTTGGCTGGCACCGTTGCCGCGTCGGGGTAGAAAGAACCAGGTCCCAATCTCTAGAGCCAACATTAGCCATGCACACCCTCCAGCCGCCGTCGCTCCGCAAGGCGTTCACTCTCATCGAACTCCTGGTCGTCATCGCGATCATCGCCATTCTGGCGGGAATGCTCCTTCCAGCACTCTCCAAGGCGAAGGCGAAGGCCACGTCCATCGCCTGCATGAGCAACACCAAGCAGCTTGGGCTGGCGTGGATCCTCTACGCGGGTGACTTCCGCGAGGAGCTCGTTCCGAATCACGTGGGTGACACCAACGCGTGGATTCTCGGCGATGTGAATACGCAGCCGGGTGACACGAACGAGATGAACATCCGGAACGGATTGCTCTTCAAGTACAACACGTCGGTTGGCATCTACGTCTGCCCCTCCGACGATTACAAGCGTAACAACAAGCAGAAGATCCGCCGGGTGCGAAGCTATTCCATGTCGGGTCAGATGAACAGCGACGTCCCGGGCGTGAACGCCAAGTACCCGCTGCGCAAGAAGACCTCGGACATCATCAACCCGGATCCGTCGGGCGCGCTGGTGTTCATCGACGAGAGCAGCAAGACGCTCGAGGACGGCTACTTTGCCATCCAGGTCGACAATCGGATCTGGCAGAACGATCCCTCGGACCGTCACAGCCGCGGCGCCAACATCAACTTCGCGGACGGCCACTCGCAGATCTACAAGTGGCTCGAGCCCCAGACCGGGAAGCACAATTACGACGCCCCGGCGCAGAAGCCGAGCGACCGCGACTTCGACAAGCTTGCGCCCACGATCGCAA
>CANGMO010000306.1 GCA_947454295.1 Verrucomicrobiota bacterium
CTGGTCGTCGCCGACGATGCGTCCGGCAACCGGGTCCCAGGTGAGGGAGCGACCGAGTTTCTGCGACAGGTTCGCCAGGATGCACGAGGTCGAGGAGATGTAGCCCTGCTCGATGTCGGCGACCGGCTTGCCGCGCGACGCGATGTTGTTCAGCAGGTCGCGCATGTGGCCGCGCACGGCCGGGGCGCAGTGGGTCTCCAAATCCTTCTCGGTCTTGTCCTCGGGATACTTGTCGAACTCGTAGGCCACATCCTTGCTGACCGCCTTGCCGGGGCCGTGCGGAATGAAGTCGTAGCCAAACACGCTCGCCTTGAGCGTGCCCTTGTCGCCGTAGAAGGTGGCGCTCCAGGGATACTTGGGATCCACGCCTTCACCCCAGGTGCGGTGATTCCACACCACCTGGAGCTTCTCGAAGTTGAAGGTGGCCACCTGGGTGTCGGTGATGTTCGCCCGGCTGGCCTTGTCGACGAGGATGCCGCCAGCGGAGTGCACACTGGTCGGCCAGCCGAGTTCCATCATCCAGCGCACCATGTCGAGCATGTGGACGCACATGTCGCCGACAATGCCGTTGCCGTACTCCATGAAGGCGCGCCAACCGCGGGGATGCACCCACTTGTTGAAGGGACGCATGGGGGCCGGTCCGGTCCACATATCGTAGTCAAGGTTGGACGGCGGCGCGGAATCGGGAGGATTGCCCGAGGCCCGCATGTGCCAGTAGCAGCAGATTTCCACGTGGCTGATGTTGCCCAGCAGGCCTTCGCGGAGGATGCGGTCGCGCGCCTCGATGAGATGCGGCGTCGAGCGGCGCTGCGTGCCGATCTGCACCACGCGCTTGTACTTGCGGGCCGCGGCGAGCATGGCCTGGCCTTCGATGACGTCGACGCTGATGGGCTTCTGGCAATAGATGTCGGCGCCGGACTTCGCCGCCTCGATCATGTTCAGGGCATGCCAGTGATCCGGCGTTCCGATGAGCACGATGTCGAGATCGCGCTCATGCAGCATCTTGCGGTAATCCGAGTACAGGCGGGGCTTCTTCTTGGAAAGCTGGCGTGACGCGACGATCTCGGCGGCGTTGTCGAGCATCTGGCTGTCGACATCACACAGGGACACCACCTCCACCGGTGCGACCTGGATGAGTCGGAGCAGGTCGATCTTGCCGTACCAGCCGCAGCCGATGAGGCCGACGCGCTTCTTGACGTCGGGGGCGTCGGCGAAGCGGGCGTGAAGCGGTGAAAGGGCGAGCGCAGTGGCTGCGGCTCCTCCCTGGAGAAAGTGTCGGCGGTTCATGCCCCCGTTCTAGGCCGGGACCGCCGCCGGCACAAGTCGCGAGGAACGGGAAAAACGAACCCTCTCGCGCTCCGCCGTCACTTCCAGGAGATGTCCGAGATATCCAGATGCCAGTCGCTGCCGTCGGTGACCCGCATGCCGTTGGCCTCGACCTTGTAGACCACCTTGTCGAGCTGGACCGAAGGCGGCAGCACGTTGATGAGCACCTCTCCGCTCGCCGCCGCGACGATGCGGGTCCGAAGTTCCGGCCGGCGGAAGAACATCAGGGTCATGGCATCCACGGTGAACACGTGACCGGTGACGCGCAGCATGCCGCTGTCGTACGCATTGACCACGCCCACGAAATGCCGGTGCGGCTCGTTTTCGGAATGCCGCCGATGGATCAGGTGGATCTTTTCGCCGGGCGACAGAATCGAATGTGTCATCGGGCGGCGATGCTGGCGAAGTAAGGCGCCGAGGGGAAGCACCGGGTTTTGGTTCCTCAAACCCGAATTTTCGCCCAGGAATCCCCGGAACCGGGGCCTCGCCAGTCGTTTCCGGGTCCGCTAGTCTTCCCCGGATGAACCCACCCGCCGGGTCGCGCCCCCTCACCGGACTGTCCCGCCGGCGATTTGGAACCGGTATCCTGAAGGCGGGGCTGGCCTCGCTGGCGCTACCGTCGGCCTTCCGGCAGCCGGGTTGGGCTGCGGCCCCCTCCGTCCTGCTCGGGAATCGTCCGGAAATTACGCACGGCGTGATGAGCGGCGACGTCACCACCGACTCGGCGGTGATCTGGAGCCGGACCACCCGCCCCGCCCGCATGGTGGTGGAGTGGAGTCTGAAGGAGACATTTCGCGACGCCCGGCGCATCGAAGGCCCAGTCACCGGACCCGAGGCAGATTTCACCGCCAAGACCCAGCTCAAAGGCCTGCCGGCCGGACGACGAGTGTTCTACCGGGTTCGATTCGAGGATCGCGGCAGCCCGGGAGAGGCCGGCCCTAGTGCCTCGGGCCAGCTGCTGACCGCCCCGCGCGACCGGCGTAACATTCTCTTTGCTTGGAGCGGCGACACTGCGGGTCAGGGATATGGCATCGATCCGGCCTTTGGAGGCATGCGCACCTACGCCTCGCTGCATGCCGCCCAGCCCGATTTCTTCGTTCACAGCGGCGACACCATTTATGCGGACGGTCCGCTGCCCGCCCAAATCCAACTCCCGAACGGCGGGACCTGGCGCAATGAGCTGTCGCCAGAAAAATCGAAGGTGGCCGAAACCCTCGCGGAATTCCGCGGCAATCATCGCTACAACCTGCAGGATCCCCAGGTCCGCGACTGCTATGCGCATGTACCGATCCTCGCCCAGTGGGACGATCATGAGGTGCGCAACAACTGGTACCCCGGACAGACGTTAAATGAGGACTCGCGGTACACCGAGAAGAGCGTGGATGTCCTCGCCGCCCACGCCCGACGGGCCTTCCTTGATTACATGCCGATCCGGCCCAGTGCGGATCCGATCATTTATCGCTCCGTGGCGCGGGGTCCGCTTTGCGATTTGTTCTTCCTCGACCTGCGCAGCTATCGCGGGCCGAACGGAGCCAATCGGCAGCCAACGAGATCCCGCGAGACGGACTTCATGGGTGGAACTCAGCTGGGATGGTTGAAGCAATCCATGAAGGCCAGCCGGGCGCTTTGGAAGGTGGTCTGCACCGACATGCCGCTGGCTCTCCTGGTCGGGGACGGCGTGGACCGGTGGGAAGCCTGGGCCAACGGGGATCATGGTGTCCCGCTTGGCCGGGAATTGGAAATCGCCGACCTCCTCGCCTTCCTCAAAGCGAACTCGATCCAGAATGTCATCTTCCTCACCGCTGACGTGCATTATGCCGCGTCGCACCGGTACGATCCGTCGCGCGCCAAATTCACCGAGTTCAATCCGTTCTGGGAGTTTGTAAGCGGACCGTTGCACGCGATGTCGCTGGCGGCCGGCACGCTGGACCGAACCTTCGGGCCCGAAGCGGTGTGGGCGTCCCGTCCCGCCGGCTCCGCGGCCTCAGGACCGTTCAGTCGCGAGCAGTATTTTGGAACGGTGGGGATCGACGGTCGCAGCGGCGAATTGACCGTGACCCACTTCGACCGCGAAGGAACGCGGCTCAATTCCACAACCCTCGAAGCCCACGCCAGCTGACGTGTCCCCTTCCCTGGTCATGCGCTGGCTTCGACTGGCATTGTGGATGGCGCTGGGTGGCGTTCGCCTCGCCGCCGCATCGTCCCCGTTGAACCCGCCGGCGTGGGATCATCCTTCGGGCATTTATCCAAAAGGCGTCGAGATTCGGCCGGTCGCCCTCGCCCCCGGCGTGCAGGTGCGTATCACCACCGACGGCTCTCTCCCGACCGCCAGCCACGGGGATCCTCTGGACGGGTCGCTGACCATCCGGCGCACGACGACGCTGCGGGCGGTGGCGGTTCACGACGGCGCGGTTTCCCACGCGGTTACCGCCTCGTTTCTCGTGCCGGAAACCACCGTGGACCAAGCGGCCCCGCACCTGCCCAAGGTCTGGGGAGTCCGCGACGGGCAGGTGTTGCCGGGAGCCTACGGGATGAAGCCGGCCCCCGCAGTTCCGGGCGCCACTCGAGGGGATATCATCGCCGCCCTTCAACGCCTTCCGTCGCTAAGTCTGGTCGTGTCGCCGGAGGATCTCTGGTCCGAATCCCGCGGGCTGTATCTCCACAGCGAGGAAACCGGCGAAGGCTGGGAGCGCACCACTTCGTTGCAATGGATCCCCACCAATGGACCCGCCTGGCCGGTGATCGACTGCGGCGTGCGAATCCAGGGCGGATGGAGTCGCCGCCCGGAAGAATCGCCAAAGCACTCATTCCGCCTCCTGTTCCGGAAACGCTATGGATCGGCCGCCTTCCGAGCTCCGCTGTTTGGCAACAACGCGGAGGCCTTCGGAACGCTTATCCTGCGCGGCGGCAACAACAAC
>CANGMO010000307.1 GCA_947454295.1 Verrucomicrobiota bacterium
ACACCATGTGGGCCGCGCGCCTCTGTGGTGATGAGAAGTTCGGTCTCAACGACGTCCTCAACAAGTACCTCGGCCTGACCTTGGAAAAGGGGGCGCAGAAGGCGGACTGGGGACGTCGCCCGCTGACGCAGCGGATGATTGAGTACGCGCTGAACGACGTGCGCTATCTCTTTGAATTGCGCGAGAAGCTCACGGCCCGGCTCACGGAGCTGGGACGGTTGGAGTGGCACCGACAGACGTGCAAGCGCCTCATTGAGGACGGCTCCAGAAACGAACCCGCCGACACGCAGACCGTGTGGCGGACGAAGGGACACGATCTGCTCGACGAGACCGGGCTCGCGGTTCTGCGGGAGCTCTGGCACTGGCGTGAAAAGGATGCGCTGCGCACGGGACGTCCGCCGTTCTTTATTCTCAAGCATGAAGGCCTGAGCGCGATCGCGGCCGCGGCCAGTCAGGGCGGATTGAAGGCGGTCAAGCTGCCGCACTTCCTGACTCCGACCCGACGCGACGGCGTGCTGGAAGCGGTGGCCCGCGGCCTGGCGGTGCCCGAGGCGGAACGGCCGCACCACATCCGCGTGCGGTCGCGTCGCATGACGCGTCAGGAGTTGGATGATGCCGACGTGCTGAAGGATCGCCGCGACAAGAAGGCCGCCGAGCTGGCCATCGATCCCACGATCATCGCGGCCCGCGGCACGCTATTCTCACTGGCCCGACGCGACAGTGATGAATGGGGGCGCCTGCTCCCCTGGCAGCGCGACCTGTTGAAGGATTGAGCGGGCGGAACCCACGCAATTCCTGAATGCCATGAAGCGACTTGTCGCAGCGGGAATTCGGGAGGAGTGCGCAGGGGGCCGCCTCCTTGGGTGCCTGCGGTTGCTGGTGGGTGCGCGTCGCGTTCAGCAATTCCCGCGACTCCTTTTCTTGGCTGGACTCGGCCTTTGGATGGGCGGGCTTTCGGCGGATCCCGTCGATTCCTCCGAGGTGGTCCCGCAACGACTGGCGCGCTGGCGGTTTCATACGGATGGGCTCACCAACGACCTCGGCTCGGCGCCGCTCGTGCACAGCGCTTCCCGCCGCGATGGGCGGCGGCCGGCGGGCGTGGCATTTCAGGCACGTGCCGGTCGGACCGAGGCATTGCGATACCCGCTGGTGTGGTCCGGGCCTGCTGGAACGCGAACCAATTTCAACCTGTCGAGCGGGACGATCCGGTTCACCTATCTGCCCGACTGGTACCACGGGGACCGATCGGACAGTCCCGGGGAATGGTGCCGCTTGCTGGAATGCGGGACCTGGGCATTGAGCGTCGATCCTTCTGGCCGCCACCTTGTGTTTCAAACGCCCGCGGTGGACGGATCGGTGACCACGAATTTTGTCGGGGATTTTCCTCCAGGGCCGGTCGGATCTGGAATTCAGGCGGGCTGGGAAATCACGCTGAGCTACAAACCGGCGCGATGCTGGGTTGGAATTGGGGAAAGCGTGGCGGTCTTCAGTCCCACCGGGCCGCAGGCCCTGCCGCCGGCGGACGTTCGGGAGCAGGGATTGTGCATCGGATCCGGCGCCGGCGGTGCGTTCCCGGCGCAGGGAACCATTTCCGATCTGGAATCCTTCAACGGCGTGGCCGACGCCCGAACCTATGCGCCCTCGCATCTGGGGTTGCTGTCCGACCCACGGGTTCGTCGCGCCCATTGGCTCAGCGCCAGTGACACCGGAATGGGAATCCGGCTGACCTGGGAGCGCGGATGGGAAGGGGATCCCCAGACCAACGCCGCGATGTACGGCATCAGCCGCCGTGTCGCAGGGACGCCTGAATGGTTGCCGGTGGTGCCTTCAATTCAGGAGCAGACCTGGACGGACACCAGCGCGGTTCCGGGCGAGTACTACGAATACCGGATTGGCCGGAATCCCTCGGTACCGACCGGCGAGGTTCCCACCATTGTTGCCGCCCGGCGTGGTGCGGCGATCGACCAGCGGGGGCGCGCCATCCTGGTGATCGACGAAACCGTCGCCGAGCCGCTCAGCAAGGAGTTGGCGGCGTTTCGTCGCGACCTGCGTGCCGACGGCTGGAGTGTGGTGTCGACCAATGTGCCGCGGCACGCGGACCTGTCCTATCCGTATCCGAATGCGTACGACTACACGAACCGTTCCATTCCCCTGAACGCGATCCGGTCGCAGCGCATCAAGGCCTTCGTGCGGTCGCTGTATCAGGAAGATATCCGCCGCACCAACGTGCTCTTTCTCATCGGTCACGTGCCGCTGCCGTATTCGGGATCCAGCAACTCGGAGGACGGCCATACCGACCACTCCGGTGCGTTCCCGGCCGACAGCTGGTATGGGGACATGACCGGTCTGTGGACCGACCGGATCACCCGCGAGGTCGGAAATGTCATCAATCGGAACATCGCCGGGGACGGCCGTCCGGATCAGGACACGCTGCCCCGGGAATCCGATGGATCCCCTGGACGCCTGGAGATCCCGGTGGGGCGCATTGATTTCAGCTACATGGAGGCCCTGGCAGGCGGGCGCTCGCTAGCGAACTCGGAAGTGCGGCTGTACCGCGCCTACTTTGAAAAGGTGGCCCGATGGCGTCGTGGGCAACTCCCGGCGGAGGATCGCTTCCGGGCCTGGACCACCACGGATGGCCGGTTCTTTCGACTCATCCCCACCGTTCTCCGGCTGCAAAGCCGACTTTGGGGCCCTCGTGAACTCTCTCCGTCGGAGCTGCTCGAGGACACCTTCCGTGCGTCATCCAAGAGTCTGTGGGGCATTCACGGCGACTTCGGTGGCTTCGACGCCGTCGGAGTTCCCGGGGCGCCATCCTATCATCCGGTCAGCCGCATTGCCCAGGGTGGCGCCGGCGCGTGGCCGCAGGCCATGTTCACTCTGTATTTCGGGTCGTATTTCGGAGAGTGGTTTCATTGGAAGGATGATCTCCTGCGCACGCTGCTCGCAGCGCCCGATTCTGTGCTGACCACCACCTGGGTTAACATCTGGGACGGTACCGTGTGGCGGGCCGATCGCTTTCATCTGGGGGCCCCTTATGCCACGGCACTTCAGGATACCTTCGCGGCGCACGCGGGCGTCTCGTGTCGGACCACCGCGATCCTCGGGGACCCGTTCCTGCGGGAGTATCCCCTGGCCCCGGTCACTAGCCTTTCAGCGAGTGCGAAGAACGGCGAGGTCGTGCTGACCTGGCCCGCGCATTCAGCGGCGACCGACGGGTTTCGGCTCTACCGCCGGCCGCGCTCGGGAGTGAACGAGCGTGCCGAGTGGGTGTGGGTGACCGATGTGCCGGCTGGCAGCACGCGCCATGAAGACCATCCGGAGGGGAACGAACCGCCGGCGTACATGATCAAGGCCATGGCGCTGAAGACCACTGGCTCCGGCAGCTACACCAATCTCAGTCTCGGAACGCTCACCGAAAACGCCACCCGACGGCGTTAGTTCCGATCCGCGGGTCAGAGCCCGAGCAACTCGGCGCCCTTGGCGCGGATGTTGCCGGTCTTCATGAGCGATTCGCCCACGAGAATGGCGCCTGATCCGGCAGCGCGCACGCGCACGACATCGGCGCGCGTGTGGATACCGCTCTCCGCCACCAGCAGCCGTTGCACGCCGTCGTCGGCCGCCTGCAGTCGCCGGGCGAGTCGTTCCGTGGTGCCGAGGTCGACCTTGAAGGTTTTCAGGTCGCGGTTGTTCACGCCCACCAGGCGGGCCCCGGAACGGAGCGCCCGATCCAGCTCCGCCTCGTCGTGTACTTCCACCAGGCTGGTGAGTCCGGCGGCGTCAGCGAGGGCGTGAAAATGCGAAAGCTGGTCGTCCGAGAGAATGGCCACGATCAGAAGGATGGCGTCGGCGCCCCATTCGATCGCCTCAAGGATCTGCCGCTCGTCGATGATGAAATCCTTGCGGAGCAGGGGAAGGTCCACCGCGGCGCGGACCGCCTTGAGGTATTCCAGGGATCCCTGGAAGAAATCGACATCGGTCAGCACCGACAGGCACGAGGCTCCGGCCGCCTGATAGTCGCGGGCGATGCGCACCGGATCGAAGTCCGGGCAGATGACCCCGAGACTCGGAGACGCCTTCTTGATCTCGGCAATGAGGCCGACATCTCCCGAACTCGGTCGCTGCAGCGCGGCAAAGAAATCGCGCACGCCGCTACCCCGGTTGTGAACCGCATCCCGTAGCTGGCGGGCGCTGACGGGGCCCGGGGCGAGGTTGCGGATCTCCTCGCGCTTTCGGGCGACG
>CANGMO010000308.1 GCA_947454295.1 Verrucomicrobiota bacterium
ACGGTGACACTTGGATATGGTGGCGCCCTCCTGCTGGGCGCGATCGGTATCTGTTTCGTAAGCCAGCGTTGCTTCCACGATTTCTCCCAACCCCGCTTGGAATCTCTCAAGCGAGCCAGCTTCATTTTCACCAGCCTGGCCGCGGTTCTTACCGCGGCGGGGATTGGCCTCGGCATGATTTGGTCCAAGGCAGCCTGGGGCCGCTACTGGGCGTGGGACGCCAAGGAAACTGGGGCGTTCTGCATTCTCGCCTGGCTGCTCGTTTCCACGGCAATACACCGCTGGGATGGGATCAGCGCCCGGGCCGTGCTGTTGCTCGGTCTCGTCGGGAACATTGTGGTGGGGCTTGGATGGTTTGGGGCCAACCTTGTGGCACGCAAACTTCCCTTCTACGGCGTGGAAGGTTTAGCGCTGATCACGGTCGTGGTGGCTCCGAGCGTTTTTTTCTTTGTCGCGGGATTGGTGCCAACCGTTTGGCTGCGGTCGACAAAGTATTAAAACCACAGGTTTTCCGTCCTACAACGGGCCCGGGTCAGTTCCAGATCGTTGAAACCACGATCTTCCGTTGGACCGTTTCAAACTCCTTGTTCGGGACCCGCAGACCGAAGCCTGCTCTGCGGCTCGCAGCCTGGACGAGGTCTATGCCGTGCCGACCCAGCTGCCTGGCAAGCACCCGCATCACGCCGGACCGAGCCATGCTCGTGATCGGCAGCCTCCGCGAGCGGCTCACTGACCGGCAATACGCAGAGCGCTCGCCCCAACCGCCACATTCAAACTCGAGAGGTGGGATGAACACTGTCGTGCCCCTTCCAGGCGTAGTCAGCATCGCTGTGACCGGAGTCCCGCTCTACGCCGCCTTCGCTGAGGTGCCGACCGCATCGGATCGCACCCAACCGCGGTGATTGGATTGAGTTGTCCCCACACCTCACCCAGTATCGGCTCTTCCAGCATGAGACTCCGAGGAATCTGTCGCAGCGGCGTGATGGCCATGACCCTCTTGTCGCTGACCTTGCCGTGCCCCGCGGTGCCGGCAGACGCCGGGGATTTCACCGCGCTCCAGGTCGACGCCAAGAAGACGTTCCAGGAGAAAGTCGCCCCGTTCATGAAGAACTACTGCTCGCGCTGTCACGGGCAGGACCGACAAAAGGGCGGCATCAACTTTTACCCCGCCCTCAACACCCCTGGCACCGCAGAATCCGCCAAACGATGGAGGCAGGCGCTGGCCAACGTGAGGGCCCACGACATGCCGCCGGCCGATGTCGAAAAGCAGCCGACGGAAGCGGAGCGCCAGCAGTTCCTCGGCTGGATTGGCAAAATCAAGTATCTCAGCCCGAAAGATCCCGGTCCGTTCGTGATCCGCCGTCTGACCAAGGCCGAGTACGGCAACACGCTGCATGATCTCTTTGGGGTCTCTCCCGCGATCGCCCAGGAGTTGCCGGATGAAGTGTCCGGAGCAGGGTACCTGAACACGTTGTCCCCCCTTCAATCGGAGCAGTATCTCAGCATCGCCAACGCGGTACTGGACCAGGTCTTCGGCCCCAAAGGATCGTCACCGACCCAGGCGCAACAGCGTCTGTTCGGCCGCCCGCCCGGAGCCGGTACAGATCCGCGGGGGGCGGCAAGGGCTGTTGCCCGCTCTCTGACCCGGAAGGCCTATCGCCGGCCGCCCTCCGAGGCGGAGCTGGATATCCTGTCGAAAGTCTTCGATCTGGCCCTTGAGAACCGGCTCTCTTACTCGGATTCCCTGCGTCTGATGGTCAAAGCGGTCCTGGTCTCTCCCCAGTTCCTGTTCATCACGCCTGCCGGAGAGGCCGTTCCCGGCCGTGATATCGTTCCTTTGGACGACCACCAACTCGCGTCCCGGTTGTCGTATCTGCTGTGGGCCACCACGCCCGACGCCCAGCTCTCCTCGCTGGCCGATCGCGGCAGACTCCACGAGCCGGCGATCCTCAAGTCGGAGGTGAAGCGGTTGCTGAAGGACGGCCGTTCCCGGGCCTTGTTCGATGGCTTCGGCGCGCAGTGGCTGGGATTGGGGAGCCTGGAGAGCAAGACGTTCGACCCCGTCCGATTTCCCCAGATGACTCACGTGATGCGCGCTTCGATGTACGACGAGGCCCGCCTGCTCTTCGGCAGCATCGTGAACGAGAACCAGAATGTCGTCGCCTTCGTGGATGCACGATACACCTTCCTCAACGGGACCCTCGCCTCCCTCTACGGCCTGGAAACGACCGTCACCGGGCCCAAAATGCGCCGAGTGAAGCTAGTGGATGCCAACCGCGGCGGGATCCTGGCGATGCCCGGTGTCCTGGCATCGACCTCCTTTCCCAACCGCACCAGCCCGGTCAAACGCGGCGTTTGGGTGCTCGAACAAGTGTTGGGGGAAGAGGTGCCGCCGCCCCCGCCAAACGTCCCGGCCTTGGAGAAGCAGGACCAGAAAAAGGTCGCCAACCTGACTCTGCGCCAGCGGACGGAACTCCATCGCACGGACGCCGTGTGCGCCAATTGCCACAAGCTGCTCGATCCGATTGGCTTTGGCCTGGAGAACTTCGATGCCATTGGTCGTTGGCGCGACCGGGACGACACCGGAGGATCGATCGACGCGGCCGGTGAGCTTCCAGGAGGGAAACACTTCACCTCGCCCAAAGAGCTCAAAGCCATCATTACCTCGCGGCAGGGAGATCTGGCGCGCAACCTGACGGAACGAATGCTCGCCTATGCCCTCTGCCGGCAACTGGAGGGCTACGACGAGGTCGTGGTGGATCACCTGATGGAGACCATTGCCGGGGACGGCTATCGTATGCAGACGCTCATCACCGAGATCGCCACCAGCTATCCTTTCACCCATCGTCGGATCCAAGATCCCGCCCCGGCCACTTCCCATGAGAAATAGCGTCCTGATCGATCGTCGCACCTGCCTGAAAGGAATCGGCACCGCGCTGGCTCTCCCGCTCTTGGACACGATGGGCTGGGCAGATCCAGTCAAGACCAAGGCCAACGCCTCCAGACCGCCGGTCCGCCTGGGATTCATGTACATGCCCCACGGGGTCATCATGAACCAATTTTGGCCCACGAACCCGGAGAGCTTCCTGACCGCGCCGCCACCGGCCCTGGAATCGCTGCGATCCGTGCTGGACCAGTGCCTGTTGGTGAAGGGGATCTCGGGGGTGCCCATCGCCCCCTTCAACGGCGCGCCGCACGCCCTCGAACTGTCGACCTGGCTCACGGCGGCACTGCCGGATGCCAACCGGCGCAACGAGATCAACATCGCCATCTCCGCCGACCAAATCGCCGCCAACTACGTGGGCCATCTCACGTCCTTGCCCTCGTTGGAGCTGGCCACGATGCCGCAGACACACAAGGAGAACCAGGAGGGGCTGAACGAGGGATACTATACGCATTGCAGCTTTCGCTCGGCCAGTCAGGCCGTGCCCGCCGAGATCAACCCGCGCAACGTCCTGAACCGGCTCTTCGGGAAGTCCGAACGGACGGGGAAGACCGCCAGAGTGGATCCTCTCGACCGACAAATGCTGGACTTGGTTCTCGGCGGGGCCAGGGACCTTCGCCGGACGCTGCCCCGGGAGGATCAGCACAAGTTGGATGAATACCTGGACAGCGTGCGCAGCGTGGAACGGCGCATCGCCGCAATCGAACACCGCCAGAAGGAGGCGGCCCTGGAATCGGCCGGTGTTAGCGTGAGCAAGCGCCACGCCTCGGATTCCCCGCCCATCGAGATCAAAATCCCCGAGGGCGACAAGCGCAGCGAGTACATGCAGGTGATGTGCGACCTCAACGTGCTGGCGTTTCAGACCGACACCACCCGGGTCAGCACCTACATCGGCTCCACCCCGAACGGGGTCTCGTATCCGGAACTGGGGTTCAACGACGAGCACCACTCCCAGACGCATCACAACAACGAGGCCGAGCAGGTCAGGAAAGTCGCGGCGATCACCGCCTTTAACATCGCCCAGTTCGCCTACATGGTGAAGAAGATGCACAGCTTGCGGGAAGGGGACGGCACCCTGCTCGACAACTGCATCATGATGTGGGGCTCCGGCCTGGAGGACGGCAACAAACACGCGCGGGAGAACCTTCCGTTCATCCTTGCCGGAAAGGGCGGAGGATCGCTGTCGACCGGCCGGTTCCTGGCCGATACCCGAGGCAACCAAGGCGACCTGCTCACGACGCTGCTCGACTGCGCCGGCATCCCGCTGGACCGTCCGATCGGGATCGCCACCAAA